>DATKFK010000605.1:0-11169 GCA_035544375.1 Thermoanaerobaculia bacterium | reverse complement strand
CGCCTCGAGCTCCTCCTCGCCGGCCACGACGAGGACTCCCTTGCCCGCGGCCAGCCCGTCGGCCTTGATCACCACCGGGAAGCCGAAGCGGCCGCAAGCGTCGCGCGCCTCGGCGGCACCGTGGACCACCACGAAGGGGGCGGTGGGGATGCCGTGGCGCTCCATGAACTGCTTGGCGAACACCTTGCTGCCTTCGATCTCCGCCGCCCGCTGGCTGGGAGCGAAGATCGGCAGCCCGCGGCGCTCGAACTCGTCGGCGATGCCCAGGGTGAGCGGCAGCTCCGGACCGACGATCGTCAGGTCGAGCCGCAGGTCGGCGGCGAAATCGGCGAGGCGGTGGATCTCCTCGGGCGCCACCGGCACCAGGTCGGCGAGGCGCGAGATCCCGGGGTTGCCCGGCGCGCAGTACAGGTCCTTGAGCAGCGGGCTCTGCCGCAGCTTCCAGCACAGGGCGTGCTCGCGCGCCCCCGCTCCCACCACCAGCACCTTCATCCCTGCCTCCGGGCCTCGAGGGCCGTCACCGCCATCACCTCCACGATGTCCGCCACGGCGGCGCCGCGCGACAGATCGTTGATGGGCCGCGCCAGCCCCTGCAGCAGCGGACCGACCGCGCGCGCCCCCGCCAGGCGCTCCGTGAGCTTATAAGCAATGTTGCCGGCGTCGAGATCGGGGAAGATTAGCACGTTGGCGCGGCCCGCCAGCGGGCTGCCCGGCGCCTTGCGCGCCGCCACCTCCGGCACCAGCGCGGCGTCCGCCTGCAGCTCGCCGTCGACCGTGAAGCCGACCCCCCGCTCATGCAGCAGGCCCAGCGCCCGGCGCACCTTCTCGGTGCGTGGATGGGAGGCGCTGCCGTGGGTAGAAAACGACAGGAGAGCCACCCGCGGCTCCTCGTCCAGGAGATTGCGGCAGCTCGCGGCGGCGGCCTCGGCGATGTCCGCAAGCTGCTCCGCGGTGGGGTCCGGCACCACGCCGCAATCGCTGTAGACGAGCCCGCGGCCGTCCGGCAGCACCATCAGGAAGCAGGAGGAGACGAGCTTCAGGCCCGGCCGCGGCCCCACCATCCGCAGCGCCGCCCGCAGCGTGTCCGCGGTGGTCGCCTCGGCGCCCATGACGGCGCCGTCGGCCTGCTCCGTCGCCACCAGCATGGCCGCATAGTACAGGGGGTCGCGGCCCAGGCGTGCCAGCTCGGCCTCGCGGCCGGCGGCAAGCGAATGCCGGGCGAGGCGGCGGGCGATCAGCTCGGCCTCGGCCGCCGACGGCACGGGCTCGACCACCGGCACCGTCAGCGGCACCCCGGCGCGCGCGGCGGCGTGCGCCACCGCCTCGCGGGTGCCGACGAGGAGCGGGCGGCAGAGCCTGGCGGCCGCGGCCCGCTCGGCGGCCGCCACCACTCGCGCGTCACCGCCCTCGGCAAGGACGATGGTCGCCTGGACCGCGCGGGCGCGCTCCCGCAGGCGCTCGAGCAGACCGCTCACCGGGTGGCGCGCGCCAAGCGTTTCAGGGGGCCGGGGCCGGCTTGCATGCCAGCAGTCTACTTGGGGGCGGAGCGGGACACTACCGGGTCGGGGGCGGACCGCCTACCCGGCCATCGCGATGGGACCGGTCGGCTGCGGCCTGCCGCCGCGCGGCTCGACCGTGACCACCCAGCCCTGGATGCGCTCCAAGGGCAGCGGCTGGTCGATCACCAGGGCGGCCTTGCCGCTGGCGTCGACGTCGAAGACGCCGGCCGAGGTCTTCTGGTCGTCTTCGTCGAGATACCACAGCTGGTAGGACTTGTCGGGGCCAAGGGCCGGCAGGTTGGAGGCATAGAAGACCGCCTGGCGGCGGGCGGCGTCGATGTAGGTGCGTCCAACCGCCGAGTGGGTCGTGCCCATGCCCGCGAGGCTGACCGACTGCACCTTGGGCGCCGCGAGGATGGTCAGCGTGCGGGCCAGCCGCTCCGACTCGGCCTGCATCTGCGTGACCCGCCGCTCGAGCGCGTCGGCCCGCGCCACGAGCTGGCGGCGCTCGCCCTGCAGGTGCTCGATCTCGGCTCCCAGGCTGGCCTGGCGGACGATGCCCCAGACCGCGACCAGCGCCAGCATGGCGGCCGCGGCGAGCAGGGGCCAGCGCCCGGCGGCGCCGGCGGGGGTGGCGGGAGCGGCGGGAGCGGCCGGGGCGGTGGGAGCGGTGGGATCGCCAGGCGCTCGCCGCCGGCCGAATCGTGCAGGCGCCGCGGCGGCAGGAGCTGCCGGTGTTGCCGGCGCCGGAGCCGCCGCTGTCGCCGGCGGCGGTGATGCCCGCAGCTCGGCGGCCCGCAGCTCGGCGGCCCGCGGCTCGGCGGCCACCTGGGCCAGCAGCCGCTGCCGTATCCCGGCGAGCATCTCCGGCACCTCCGGGGTGCCGGGAGCCGGCCCGGCCAGATCCTCGGGCAGGACCGCTGCCGCGCCGGCGAGATCCTCGAGGCAAGCGGCAAGACGCCGCAGCTCGGCGGCGCACACCGGGCACCCCGCCTCGACGTGCGCCTGCAGCTCGCGCCGCTCTTCGCCGTCGAGGGCGCCCAGCGCGTAGGCCGGCAGGAGATCGTCGTGGCGGGGTGAGTGGTCGGAGGTCATGGTCAGGTGCTCAGCGCTTGGCGCAGCTTGTTCATGGCCAGCAGGATGCGGGACTTCACCGTACCCAGCGGAGCCGCCAGCCGTTCGGCGATCTGCGTGTGGGTCAGCCCCTCGAAGAACGCCAGCTCAATGCATCTACGCTGCTCCGGGGAGAGCAGATTGAGCGCCGAGTGAATCTGCTCGCGGCGTTCGGCCTCCTCCAGCCGGCCGGTGCCCCGGGGAGGGGCAACTCGCGGGAACCCGGCGTCCGCCGCCGCCTCGTGCTCGTGACGGTCGCGGGCGTCGCGCCGGCGCAGGCGATCGAGGGCCCGCGAGCGGGCGACCATCAGCAGCCAGCCGCGAGGCGTCGAGCGGCCGGCCTCGTATCGCTCCGATTGGCGCCAGACCTGGAGGAAGACCTCCTGCACCACCTCCTCGGCCTCGCCCCGCGAGCCCAGGATCCGCAGCACCAGGCCCAGGACCGCCGCCGCGTGGCGGTCGAAGAAGCGGGCAAACGCCTCAGCGTCGCCGGCGCTGATCCTCCCGACGAGAAAGGAGTCCTCGAGCTCGATGGCTTCCATGTCGAGAGTTTCGTGCCTCTTCACTTCTCGCGGTCACCGTCTGCGCTCCCCCGCCGACCGCAAGGGGTGAGCCGGCAGCGCGAACGTCAAGGACGCCCAGAAGCTCTCCCAGTCGGCGCCGGAGCCCGGCGGTGCGCCAATCATGTGCACGGCCTTGACCAGCCAGACGCCGGCTCCGCCCAAGCGCAGGCGAACACGCCCCTGGGCGTCGGTGCGTGCCGCCACCAGCCGCGTGGGTTGGTCCTTGGGTACCGCGGCCACCTTCGCCCCCGCCAGGGGCTGGCCCCGGTACAACAGGCGCACCGGCAGGTCCTGGCCTGGGGCCAGGGTGTAGGGGTTGCGCTCGGGTATCAACTCGAGAGTCAGCCCCAGCAACCGGTCGTAACCTGATCCTGGGTCCTCCCCGACCGCGAGGAGCGACTTGGCGCAGCGCGAGTATATCTCCTTGGCCGGGGCCGCGCTCCGGCCGCCGCGAGCGCGCAGCTCGCTGATCTTCTCCAGGCCCTCCTCGGCCAGGTACCTCTCGAACTTGGCGGCGTCGAGCTCGACCGCGGCGTGGCGGCTGGTATAGACCAGCTCGTAGAGGCCGGGCCGGCCGATGACCAGGAAACCGGCCGGATCGGTGTCCGGCACCCCGGGGATCGGCTCTTCGCGGCCGCCGCCGATCACCGCGAAACGCAGCAGGTACTTGGGATCGCGGGGGAAGACGTCACCCCGGAAGAGCTGGCCGATGAACAGGCGGACCGCCAGGCGCGTGCCGGGCGCCGGCATGAACGCCGAGGGCTCGATCCAAAGGTCGTGGGCCAGCAGGCTCCCGGCGCCCAGCAGGGCCAGCACGAACGCCAGACAGACGGCCGCCTTGTTCATCTGCTTCCCGCTCCTTCTCATTTCGCGCGCGGCGCGCGGTCGCGCGGCGAGTCTCGTGGCGATGGCGTTGCAGGACGGCTGCGCCCGCGGGCGCGCCGGCCAACAGGCGCGCCCGAGGGCGAAGCACGGACACAGTATGGTAACGGCGGCGGCGCGGCCACCTGCCTGGCGACCGCGCCACCCGCGCTACCGGGCCGGGCCGGCGCTGCCGGTCAGGCCGTTGCCGTTGGGGCCGAGCGGCCCGTTGGGCGAACCGGGGAACGGGTCCTTGAGGTAGGGGAACGTCGTGTCGAACTGGCTCACGTCGTTGAGCGTCCCGTCGGTGAACGGCAGGCTGCCCGACGGCGCGTCGGAGGGGTTGCAGTAGACGCCGGGGAAGGCAACGCACAGGACGCCCATCGCCACCCGCAGCTCGATGTCCACCACGTCGTCGCCCGGACGGCGGCCGTTCGGGAACCCGGCGTTGTCGCCGCCCAGGACCCCGAGGTTGCTCTGGCTGGCCGCCGCGGTCGGCGCGATGGCGGTGTTGAGGCGCATCTCCTCGGCGGGACCGCCGAGCGCGTTGAGGCCGCCGACGCCGGTCAGGAAGGCCGCCACCAGGTCCTTGCGCGGGAAGTTGGTCGGGGCCTTCACGCCGGCCGCGCCGAACAGCAGCTCGAGCACCGCCGGCAGGGTCGGGTTGGTGACGTAGGTGGCGAACTGGCCGTCGTCCTTGGGCTTGCTGGCGTTGAACTTGTTCTTGTCGGCGAGGCCGATCACCAGCTCGTTGACCAGGGGGGCGCTGAGGCGCGACACCTGCACCAGGTCGCCGCTCTGGTTCGCGTCACGGAAATCGGGGGTGTTCGAGAGCACGCGGTCGCGCGGCAGCGCCGCGGTGGTCCAGGCGCCGATGGTCGTGCTCGTGCTGGAGACCAGGCAGGACGCGGGCACCTCGAGTGCGAAGGTGGTGACGTTCTTGTCCTCGAGGGTATTCGGCTCGGCGTCGCGAGCTCCCAGCGGATTGGCGATGTTGACCAGGTCGAACACCTCGCCCAGGTTGACGGCGAAGCCGTCGTGGCGCTGGCCCACGAACACCCTGCCGGTGCCGCTGCAGCCGGGGATGTCGATGGTGTGGATGAAGCTGGCGGCGTAGGCGTGGTAGTTGGGCACCGACTTGTTGCCGATGTTGTCGATCGGCTTGGCGAAGCGGGTGACGCCGGTCGCGGCATCCTTGGCGTAGCCGGCGACCGTGCCGCCGTCGAGCGGGCCGGTGATCACCCGCAGCGTATAGCTCTCCTCCACGTTCTGCGCGGCGTCGCCGCCGGGTCCGGCGCTGATCTGGCCGACGTTGACGAACGGCACCGAGACCGTCTGGCCGCCGACCGGGAGGGAGATGTTCTTGAAGGTCTGCTTGACCCGGAACTCGAAGGTCATCGACTCGACGCCGTTGCCGGCGTTGTCGACGTGGATGCGGTAGACCGCGTCGGGATCGAGCGTGAAGAAGTTGGGACCGCCGTAAGCGTCCTGCAGCGGCACGTAGTTCGCCAGGAAGGTCACGTACCCGCTCCGGCCCGCCTCGTAGCTCGTGAACATATAGAAGTCGGTGCCGTCGACTTTCGGCATCTTGGTGATCCCCGGCGCCTCCCGGTGGCTCGAAGCGCCGGCCGGCCCGACCGACAGCGTCAAGGCGGTGGCGGCGGCAAGGATGGCTACGCCTGCTACACGCGATCTCATACCTGTCCTCCTGTGAGTCTGCAGTTGAGTTGAGCTTTGATCGCTCGATCTCGTCTCTCCCTTCCCCATTACGTCCCTGCGGCGCTCACGGATGAGTACAATGCCGGGATGACCCTGCCCACCGCCCCCCATCGCCGCAACCATGGCCGCGCCGCCGATGCGCTGCGCCCCTGCCACATCGAGATCGACGTGCTGAAGTTCGCCGAAGGCTCGGCGCTGATCGAGCTCGGCGACACGCGCGTGCTGGTCGCCGCCAGCGTGGACACCAGGGTGCCGCAGTTCCTGAAGGAGAGCGGCCAGGGCTGGGTCACCGCCGAATACGCGATGCTGCCGCGCGCCACGCACACCCGGTCGGCGCGCGAGGTGGCCCAGGGGCGGCCGTCGGGCCGCACCGCCGAGATCCAGCGGCTGATCGGGCGCAGCCTGCGGGCCGTCGTCGACCTGACCGCCATGCCCGACCGCACCCTGACCCTGGATTGCGACGTGCTGCAGGCCGACGGCGGCACCCGCACGGCCGCGATCACCGGCGCTTACGTCGCGATGGCGCTGGCCCTTGCCCGCCTGCTGCTCTCCAATGACATCAAGGCGTGGCCGCTCGGCGAGTCGCTGGCGGCGGTCTCGGTCGGGATCGTGGGCGGGGTGCCGCTGCTGGACCTCGAGTACGAGGAGGACCGCAACGCCGAAGTGGACATGAACGTCGTCGCCACGGCCTCGGGCTCGCTGGTCGAGCTGCAGGGGACCGGCGAGCGGCGCAGCTTCAGGCGCGACGAGATGGATGCGCTGATCGACCTGGCGCTGCAAGGCAGCGCGCAGCTCGCGGCCGTGCAGGCCGGCGTGCTGGAGGCGACGATGCGGGAGGTGGCAGAGGTGCGCGCCCGCGGGCACCGCCGCCCGGCGCCCCCCAAGCCCGAGCGCGAGCTGTGGGGGCCGCCGGGCTAGAAGCAGACGGCCGAAGCGAAGGGGACGGGCGTCCCCTCCCCCTGGAGCGTCGGAAGGGGATCGAGGGGATGCGGGGGAGATCCGGTTAGAGCACCGTGCCGGAAAGCTCGACCTCGAGCACCGGCGACTTGGGGCTGTCGGTGTGGATGGTCAGCTTGCCGTGGAAGGGTCCCTTGGCCATGCCCGAGTTCACCGTCAGCCTGACCGCGTACTCGCGGCCCTCCTCGAGCGGCTCGACCTTGGCCTCGATCCCCTGGCCCGTGGTCTCGACGCCGATCACCTTGATCGGCTCGGTGGCGAAGTTCTTGACGTCCAGGACGCGGCGCAGCGGCTCCTTGACATCGATCTTGCCGAAGTCGGCCTTGGGCGGGGTGACGGCGAGCACCGGCCGCACGAACCCCGAGACCGGGATCTCGACCGCCTTCTGCTTGGGGTGGTTGGTGTGGACCGTGACGTAGCCGGCAAGCGGTCCGACCGGCGCCTCGCTCGACAGCTTCGTCTCGACCCGCCACTGCTTGACCTTGATGTCGGGCAGCCGCTCGCCCTCCTGCGCCTCGCGGAAGCTCACCTCGAGATAGGGCCATGGCGAGTCGACCTTGAGCACGTCCATCGGCGCGCCGTCGGGCGCGAAGAGGGTCTGGACGATGGTGCCCTCCTTGGCCTCGCCGCGCACGATGGTGTAGCGGGCAAAGCCCGGCTTGACCGCGATGTAGGGCTCGACCTTGGCACGCACGGTGAGCTCGATCTGCGGATTGGCGGGATCGTTGGTGAAGACGGTGACGCCCTTGGCCACCGGGCCGTTGAAGGTGACGGTGTCGACGACCACGTGCACGACGCCGGACTTGCCGGGAGCAATGGTCTTGTCGTAGCTCGCCACCGTACAGCCGCAGGCGGCCCTGACCTCGGTGATCTCGAGCGCGGCGTTGCCGTCGTTGCGGATGGCGAAGTCCTGCGCGAGCTTCTCGCCCTTGGCGACCGCCCCCGCGTCCTTGATCGGATCGACGGCCACGGCCTTGGGCAGTGGCGATGACGAAGCCTTGGTCGCCGGGGCTGCCGGCGCGGCCGCGAACGCGGCGGCGCAGACGAGGAAAATGGCACCGAGTGCCAAAATGACGGTTTTTTGAGTACGCTTCATGGCGACCTGCTCCTTCGTCGGAAGTGAGGGACGAGACCTGTCCGGTTCTATGAATGCTACACTCGGCGCCCGCCGGCGGAAAGACCGGAGCGCGGAAATCACCCTGTCCGGCCGGCCCCGGTCGGAGCCAGCGCCAGGAGAGCCAGCCTCGATGACGCGGACGGACGCGACGCGGCTCGACATCTACATCATTGCAATCGGTGGTACCGGCATGGCGCCTCTGGCGTGCCTGCTGCAAGAGCAGGGCCATCGCGTCCGCGGCGCCGACGGACCTCTGTACCCTCCGATGAGCTCCTTGCTCGAGCGTGCCGGCATCCGCCCGCACACCGGCTACGACGCCGCCCATCTCGAGCCCCCGCCCGACCTCGTGGTGGTGGGCAACGCCGTGCGCCGCGACAACCCCGAGGCGGTCGCCGCCGAGCGCCTGGGGCTTCCCCTGTTGTCGATGCCGCAGGCCCTCGCCCGCTTCTTTCTCGCCGGCAAGCGGCCGCTGGTGGTGACCGGCACCCACGGCAAGACCACCACCACGGCAATGGCGGCATGGGTCTACAGCCGGTGCGGGGCCGATCCCGGATACCTGATCGGCGGCGCGCCGCTCGACCTCCCCGGCAGCTTCGCCCGCGGCGGCGGCCTGCCGGACCCGCCGCAGGCGAGCCCGCACGGGGCCGCTCGGCGCTTCGTCGTCGAGGGCGACGAGTACAACGCCGCCTACTTCGACCGCGGCGCCAAGTTCCTGCACTACCGTCCGGAGACGCTGATCCTGACCAGCGTCGAGTACGACCACGCCGACCTCTATGCCAGCCCGGAGGCGCTGCGCGACGCCTACCGGCAGGTGATCGCACAGCTCCCGGCGGACGGGTTGCTGGCGGCGTGCGGCGACACCCCGGAGGTCCGCGAGCTGGCGCGCCGGGCACCCTGCCGGACGGTCCTCTACGGGCTCGCGGAGGGCAACGAACTGCGGCCGGCAGGCATCGAGGCCTTGCGCGAGGTGACACGCTTCCAGGTGGCGGACGCCGAGGCGGGGGAGGTGACGATCGAGCTGCCGCTCGCCGGCAGCCACAACGTCGCCAATGCCCTGGCGGTGTGGGCGGCGGCGCGCCGCGACGGCCTTGCCGCGGGGCAGGTGGCGGCGGCGCTGGCCGGCTTTCACGGCGTGGCGCGGCGTCTTCAGGAGCTCGGCAGCCGGGGCGGCGTCACCGTCGTCGACGATTTCGCGCACCACCCGACCGCGGTCGGCAAGACGCTGGCGGCGCTGCGCCAGCGCTACCCCGGCCGAAGGCTGGTGGCCCTCTTCGAGCCCCGCAGCCTCACCGCCGGCAGGGCGCTGTTCTTCGACGCCTACCGGCAGGCCTTCGCCGGCGCCGACCAGGTCCTGTTCGCGCCGACCTTCTACGGCGGCCGCCTCGACGCCGAGGAGCGTCTGGACTTCGCGGAGCTTGCCGGCGAGCTGGCGGCGTCAGGGGTGGCCGCCGCCCGCTTCGCCAGCGTCGACGAGCTGCTGGCCGCGGCCGTCGCCGGCAGCCGGCCCGGCGACGTGCTGGTGACCATGTCGTCGGGCTCCTTCGACGGCCTGCCGCGCCGGCTGCTGGCCGCCCTCGCGGCGCCGCCGGCCGCCGGCCGCGCCACCGTGGCAGCGGCTAATTTCTAATTTATAGCCCCCACGCATCCGGGAACGCTAGCCACAAAACAAGGGGCACGCCCCCTCCCCTTCGCTTCGGCCAACGCTCCAATCTTCAGAGCTTCGTCTCCTGGGCCGTGGCGCGCAGCCGCTCCTCGAGCAGCTGGCCGGGGCCCAGCGCCGGCAGCTGCAGGGCGTCTCGCACCGCGTCGAGCGCCGCCTGTCGCGGCAGCAGGCCGACGAGCTCGCTCGCCACCACCCTGGCGCCGCGGGCCGCGGCCTCCGCACGGACGCGGTCGAGCACCTGGGCCAGCGAGGTGCGGCGGAAATCGGTGAGGTTCATGCTGACCTGGGCGCCGCCGCGGCTGGCGAGGTAGAAACCCAGCGCCCGCACCGCCGGCAGGCCCCCGCCGGCTTCGCGCACGGCGCCCGCCACGGCGCGCGCCACCGCCGCGTCGGCGGTGTCGAGCAGGGCGTTGCAGGCGATGAGGAAGAATCGCGCGCCGATCACCGTGGCGCCGGCGCTGGGGTGAGGCCGCGCCGGCCCATGGTCGGGCGCCCAGAGCGGATCGGCCAGCTTGCTCGCGAGCCCTTCGAAGCCGCCGCGGCGGATCGCGGCCAGCGACCGGCGCTCCGGCCGCGCCGCCGCCTCCTCGTACAGGAACACCGGGATCTCGAAGCGGCGGCCCACCTCCGCCGCCAGCTGCCGCGCCGTGGCCGCCGCCAGCTCCATCGGCGTGTCGCCCAAGGGAACGAAAGGCACGACGTCCACCGCCCCGATCCGCGGATGCACGCCCTCGTGACGCCGCAGGTCGATCGCCGCGAGCGCCGCCTCGTAGAGCGCCAGCAGCCCGGCGATCAGGTCCGCGGGCTCGCCGGCCAGCGTCAGCACGGAGCGGTTGTGGTCCGGGTCGGAGGAGACGTCGAGCAGCCGCACTCCGGGGCTCGACACCGCGGCCGCCAGCCGCGCGACGACCTCCGGCCGGCGTCCCTCGCTCAGATTGGGCACGCACTCGAGGGCCGGCATGCCGAGCACGATACACCGGCCCCTACCCAGGAGGGGCTTCGTGCTGGTAGCATACGCGCGTTTCCGAGCCGATCTCACAAGCTGTGTCTCGAACATGACTTATCCCGGTAATCAGTCACTGGCGTCCGACGTCCAGCAGCGAATTCGCAGCACTTTCGACCATACGCTTGGCCTGGCCGAGAAGGGCAGCCGCCAGGAGGCCCTCCTGGGCTGCGACTTCGTGCTCCGCATGGACCCGCTGTTCGAGCCGGCGCGCCGGCTCCAAGAACGCCTGGAGGCGGCCACCGGTCCGCTGGCGGTCGACGACCTGCGGCGCATGGATGCGGCGCCAACCAGCTCGGCGCCGCCTTCGCCGGAGCGGCCCGCAGGGCCCGCGGCCGGCCCGGAGGCAACCCACGACCCGCTGTGGGTGGATCTCGACGGCCTTGCCAGCGAGTTGCCGGACCTTCCCGATCCGCACCCCGGCGCCCTGCGCGCCGAGTTCGAGACGCTGCTCGCCGAGCGGCGGTTCCAGGAACTGCAGCTGCGCGCGCGGTCGGAAGCCGCCGCGGTGACGGCGGACCTGGAGCTGCAGCGCCTGGCGGCGCTGGCGCAGGAGAGGCTCGAAGCCGGTCCATACGTCAGCAAGTTCCTGCTCTCCGCCCGCGAGGCGCTGCGCGGCGGCAACGTCGCCGAGGCCAACCGGCTGCTCGACAAGGCGCGCACGCTCGACCCCA
>DATKFK010000604.1:0-7064 GCA_035544375.1 Thermoanaerobaculia bacterium | reverse complement strand
GCCAGCAGGGAGTGCCCGCCGAGCGCGAAGAAGTCATGCCGGATCCCGATCGGCCGCAGCCCGAAGAGCTCTTCCCAGGTGCGCACCAGCTCGAGCTCGAGCGGATTGCGTGGAGCGGACGAGAGATCGTCGGCCGGAGCGCCCTCGGCCGTCGCCGCGGCGAGCCCGTCCAGGGCCGCGAGCGCCAGCGTCGCACCCATCCCCGGCAGGCGCTGCCGCAGGAAGGCCCGGACATCCGCGATCCCCGCCGCGCGCTCGCCGTCCAGTAACATCGATGCCACCAGGTGGCCGTCGCCGTTGGGCTCGACGCGCGCCCAACGGACCGCCGGATGCCGCCGCAAGGCCGCCCCGATCTCGCCGGCCTGGTAGGGCCCAAGGCGGCCGGACGGAGACCCATCGCGGGGCCCCAACAGCTCGATGCCGCCGCCGGGAAGCCAGCGCGCCAGCTCCCGCGTCCGCAAAAGCCGGCCCCCTGGACGCCCCCCCGATGGGTCAGGAACCAGGCGCTCGGCAGTCAGCTCGGGCTGGCCGGCGAAGCCTCGCGGCAGCGGCTCGCGCAGACAGAGCTCGCCGATGGCGCCGGCCGGTACCGGCTCGAGATCCCCGTGCCACGGCATGACGCCGGCACCGGCGTGCGGTGGGGCGGCCGGCATCACCCCGGCCGGCATCGCCCCGGGCGGTGTGGGCAGCCACCAGGAGCTGTCCGCGCCCGACCCCGAACCGATGAGCGATAGGGAAGCGCCGGCCCGCGCGATCGCCTCCACCAGGCCGCGCGCGGGCGGCTCGCCGCTGACCACCAGCGTGCGCAGCTCGCCGAGGCCGCCAGCGGCGAGCCGCCAGGCCAGCTCGCGCGCGTTGCCAAGCAGCGCCGTCGCGTTCGCCGGCGGCGCCGCCTCGGCGGCGGGCGACCCCCCGGGCACGACGATGCTCGCCGCCAGGCTGAGCGCGACCAGCTCGGGGAACGCCTCGAGCGCGGCGCTCACGGCCAGCGCTTCCCCGGCGGCGACCGAACCGCGCTCGCGGAGCCCCTGGCACCGGGCGACCAGCACCCGGTGCGGCAGATCGACGGCGACCGCGTCGCCTGCGACCTCGCAGGCGACGCGGCAGGCCAGGCTGTCGGCATGAACCGCCAGTCCGAGGTCCTCGCCGCTCGCGCCGGCGATCTCCGCCGCGTCGTCCGCCAGCCCCACGACCTCGATGTCCGGCGCGCCGCCGTTGCCCCGCCCGCCCATGACGACCAGCAGGGGCGCCGCGGCTGCGGGCGGCGGCATCGACCCGCCGAGCACCATGAAGGCGCCGCCGGCCTTGAGCACGGCCAGCGAGGAGACCAGGCGATCGATGCCCGGCGGCAGCAACAGGCCGACGCACACCTCGGGACCGACGCCGCGCGCGCGCAGATGCCGTGCCAGCCGGTTCGCCCGCCGGTCCAGCTCGCCATGCGAGAGCGCCATTGCGCCGTGCCGGATGGCCACCGCCCCCGGGTCGCGCTCGACGCGGGCGCCGAAGAGGCCGTGGAGGGTCTCCGGCCCGGCCACGCCGGCGGCCGCCGCGGTCGCCGCCGCCAGCTGGCGGCGCTCGGCCACGGTGAACAGGGGGAGATCCCGGGGCGTGCGCGCCCCGGCGTCGCCCAAGCCGCCCAGGACGGTCGAGAGGTGGCGCAGCAGGCCGGCGGCCGCCGCGGCGTCGAAGCGCTCCGCCGGGAAGTAGAGCCGCAAGCGCAATCCCTGGGACGCGTCGGCGACGACAGTCAGCGGGTACCCGGTCTCCAGCCGCTCTCCCTGGATCGCGATGCGCAGGTCGCCGGCGCCGGCCGGCGCCGGGCCGCTGTCCATCGGGTAGTTCTGGTAGACGACCAGGGTCTCGAAGAGGCGATACCGCGGCGGCATCTCGCTCCACGCCTGGATCTGCGCCAGCGGCTGGTGCTCGTGCTCCCGCATGCTCACCAGCTCGCCCTGGATGTCGTGGAGCCAGGCGTCGACGCTCTCGTCGGCCGAAAACCGCAGCCGCAGCGGCAGGTTGTTGACGAACATGCCGAGCATGGACTCGACGCCTGCCAGCTCCGCCGGCCTGCCGGAGACCGTGGTGCCGAAAATGACGTCGGAGCAGCCCGCGTAGCGGCCGAGCACGAGGCCCCATGCCGCGTGCACCAGCGTGCTCAGGGTGACGCCCTGGCGGCGCGCCAAGCTCTGCACCGCATCCGACGCCGCGGGCGGCAAGTGCAGGTCGCTCATCGCGGGCTCCGGACTGCCGCCGCCGGCCTCCGCCGCGGCTGGCGGCAGCCGTACCGGAGTCGGGCGGGACATGCCGCGGAGCCTCTCGCGCCAATAGGTTTCCGCGGCGGCCGGATCGCGATCGAGCAGCCACGCGATGTAGTCGGAGAAGGGACGGCTGCGCGGCTGCGCCTCGGGCGCGCCGCGCCGGAAGTCCTGGTAGAGCGCCAGCACCTCGCCGAGCATCAGGGGCTGGCACCAGCCGTCGAGGATCAGGTGGTGGTGGCTCACCACGCAAACGTGCGACAGCGCCGCCGTCCGCACCAGCGCCACCCGCAGCAGCGGCGCAGCCGTGCAGTCGAACCCCCGTTGCCGATCGGCGGCAAGCAAAGCCTGCAGCCGTTGCGGGTGTTCCGCCGCCGGCACCTCCCGCCAGTCGAGCATGGCGATCGGCAGCTCGGCCCTGCGGCGCACCACCTGCAGCGGCCGCTCGATGCCATTCGCGACGAAGGCGGTGCGCAGCACCCCGTGCCGCTCGACGACGCGGCGCCAGGCAGCCGCGAACGCGGCGTCGTCGAGAGGGCCGGCGAGCAGGAAGCTGGCTTGCTCGAATCCCGCACCCGACCCCGGAGCCGAGAGCGCATGCGTCAGGAAGACCTCTTGCAGCGGCGACAACGGATAGACGTCCTCGACGCCGGCGAGGCCGGCGACGTCGCGGCCCGCCCGCCGCTCGGCGGCGGCGAGCGCCGCGCCGAGCGCCGCCAGCTGCTGCTCGTCGATCCGCGCCAGCCGGAAATCGGAAGGCACCAGCCAGTGGGCCTCCCCCTCGGCCTGGCCTGCGGTCAGCTCGCCCAGCGCGTCCAGGAAGGCAGCGGCCACGCCGGCGATGGTCTGCCGCCGGTGGAGGCCCGGGCAGTAGCTCCATTCGCAGTGGAGCCGTCCCCGGCTCACCCAGCAATCGACGGTGAGCCGCTGCGGGCGCTGCCCTCGCCTGGCGCGCGCCTCGCCGCTCGATCCCGCGGCGACCCGCCAGGGAGCCTCCTCGGCAGCGCCGGCCCCTTCAGGGGCGGCGTCGCCGAGCTGCCCCAGGTAGTTCCAGGCCAGGTCCGCGTGCGGCAGCGCGCGGATCGCCGTCTGGGCCTCCTTGACCGGGCTGAGGTAATGCAGCAGGCCGAAGCCGATGCCGTGGCGAGGGACGGCGCGCAACGCCTGCTTGACCGGGCGCAGCGCCGCGAGCGGCCGGCCTGCCCCGGCGAGGCCGACCCACAAGGGATATTTCGCGGTGAACCAACCGACCGTGCGCGACAGATCGAGGCCCGCCGCGATCTCTTCCCGGCCATGGCTCTCGACATCGATCAGCACGCCGTCGAGACCCGCCCAACGCCCCACCGTCCAGGCCAGCGCGGCCAGCAGCAGCTCGTGGATGCGGGCCCGGTAGGCGGCGAAGCATTCCCCGAGCAGGGTCGCGGTCCGCGCCGCGTCGAGGACGGCGGCGACCGGACGGTCCGCGGCAAGGTCGTCGCGGCCCCCGGGGTCGTCCACCGGCAGGCGGCCGGGTGCCGCGGGCACCGCAGCCAGCCAGTACGCCAGCTCGGCGAGCAGCTCCGGGGAGCGCGCGTGGCGCTGCAGACCCTCGGCCCACTCCTTGAACGAGCTGGTCTTGTCCGGCAGCTTCACCGCCGCGCCGCTCGCGAGCTGCCGGTACGCGGTCTCGAGATCCTCGATCAACACTCGCCAGGACACGCCGTCGACGACCAGGTGGTGCATGACGAGCAACAGCTGCCGCCGCTCCGGTGCGAGCTCGAGCAGTGCGGCGCGCCCGAGCGGCCCACGGCCGAGATGAAGGCTGCGCTGCAGCGCAGCCGCCGCGGCGGCCGCGGCGCCCTGCCGCGGCCCCGGCGGCAGCGCCGAGAGGTCGAGCCGGACGGCGGCGGGCGCTCCGGCTGGCGCGTACCGCTGCCGCCATTGCCCGGTCTGCCGCGCGAACCGCAGCCGCAGGGCGTCATGGTGGGCCAGCACCGACTCGACCGCCGCCTTGACGGAGGCCGGCTCGAGAGCGGCGGACAGATCGAACAGGAGGGCCTGGTTGAAGTGGTGGCGCACCGGCAGCTCGAGCTCGAAGAACCAGCGCTGGATGGGAGTGAGCGGGACCTCGCCGGTGACCGCCGCCGGTGCCGCGGGCAGCTGGGCGGCCGGCTCCGTCACCTCGGCCACCGCCGCCAGCTGTGCCACCGTGGGGTAGGTGAAGACCTGCTGGGGAGTGATCCTGACGCCCAGCTTGCCGGCCCTGCCGACCATCAAGATGGCGGCAATCGAGTCGCCGCCCAGGTGGAAGAAGCTCTCATGGATGCCGACGCGCTCGACTCCGAGCAGGTCGGCGAAGACCTTCGCCAGGACCTGCTCGGTGGCGGAGCCGGGCTGGGCCAGCTGCTCTTCCGGCTCATGGCGCCCGGCGTCGGGAAGCGGCAGCGCGGCGCGGTCGACCTTGCCGTTGCGCGTCAACGGCAGCTCGCTCATGGCGACGAACGCCGCCGGGAGCATGTAGTCGGGCAGGCTCGGCGCCAGGAAGGCGCGCAGCTCCGCCGCGGACGGTTCCGGCTGGCGGCCCGGGACGACATAGGCAACCAGGCGCTTGCCTTTCTCCGACTCGCGCACCATCACCACCGCGGCGACCACGCCGGGATGCCGGCAGAGCGCCGCCTCGATCTCTCCGAGCTCGATGCGGAAACCGCGGAGCTTGGTCTGATGGTCGAGGCGCCCCAGGAAGGCCACGTTGCCGTCCGCCAGTGCGCGCACGAGGTCGCCGCTGCGGTAGAGGCGCGCGCCCGGCGTATCGCCGAAGGGATTGGGGACGAAGCGCTCGGCGGTGCTGTCGGGGCGCCCGAGATAGCCGCGGGCCAGCCCCAAGCCGCCGATCAGCAGCTCTCCCGCCACTCCGGCAGGCACCGGCCGCAACTGGCGGTCGATGACGTAGAGCTGCACGCCGCCGATGGCGCGGCCGATCGGCGCCACGCTGCCGACCGGCAGGTCCGCCGGCACCTCGTAGACGGTGCAGCCGACGCTGGTCTCGGTGGGGCCGTACTCGTTGATGATCCGGGTCGCCGGCGCGTTCTGCCGCCACCGCACCAGCCCTTCGCCGACGGTCAGGGCCTCTCCGGCCACCACCAGGCAGCCGGCCTTGCCGGCCAGCTGCTCGGGCGCGAGCCGGAGGGCGAGCAGGTCGAGGTGGAGCGGCGTGATCTTGAGCAGGCAGTAGACCTCGTCGCCGAGCAGCGCCGCGGCCAGCTCCTCGCCGCCGCGCTCGTCGGGCAGGAGCCTGACGGCCCCCCCGACCACCAGGGGGAGGAAGAGACTGGTGACCGTGAGATCGAACCCGATCGCCGACTGCACGGGAGCTCCCCAGCCGTCCGCGACCCGGAACGGATCGAGGCACCAGACGATGTAGTTGACGACCCCGCGATGCGGCACCATGACGCCCTTGGGCCGGCCGGTGGAGCCCGAGGTGTAGATGACGTAGACCAGGTTGTCGGGCAGCGCCGCGACGTCGCGGCCGGTCGGCGCTTCAGCGTTCGGCTCCGGCGCTTCGCCGTCGATCAGGACGATCGCCGGCGGACGCTCCGGCAGCCCCGCCACCAGGCTGCGCTGCGTGAGCACCAGGATCACGCCGGCGTCGGCCAGCATGTAGGCCAGCCGCTCGCGCGGCAGGGTCTGGTCGAGCGGCAGGTAGGCGGCCCCCGCCTTGAGGATCGCCCAGATGCCGACCAGCAGATGGCAGGAGCGCTCGCAATACAAGGCGATGACGCGGTCGGGACGCGCACCCATGTCCCGCAAGCGCCGGGCCCACAGGTCGGAGAGCCGGTCGAGCTCGCCATAGGTCAGCCGCTCGCCGCCCGCCACCACCGCGAGGTTCGCCGGCGTCCGCGCCGCCTGACGAGAGAAGAGCTCGTGCAGGCAGGCGTCGGGCTCCGCCGCGCCGGTGGTGGCGTTCCACTCGACCAGCAGCTGATGGCGCTCCGCCGCGCCCAGCAGCGGCAGCGCGGCAAGGCTGCGCGCCGGGTCGGCGGCGGCCGCGGCGAGCAGGTTGCACAGGTGGCCGAGCCAGCGGTCGATGGTGACGACGTCGAAGAGGTCGGTGCTGTGCTCGGCAAAACCGCGGATCTGCTCGCTGCCCTCGGTCACGTAGAGGTTGAGATCGAACTTGGCGCTGCCGCCCGGCGGGGGCAGCAGGCTGAGCTCCAGGTCCACGGCAGGCGTGCTCACCGGCGCCTGCGCCTGGGGCACCAGCATCACCTGGAACAGCGGCGAGTGCTGCAGGCTGCGGTCCGGCTGCAGGTCTTCGACCAGCCGTTCGAACGGTGCATCCTGGTGGGCATGCGCCGCGAGCACCGTCTCGCGGAGCTGTGCCAGCAGCGCCTCGAAGCTCTCTTCGAGGCGCAGCCGGGCGCGCAGCACCAGGGCGTTGACGAACAGGCCGATGAGGCTTTCGAGCTCGACCGTACGGCGGCCGGACACTGGCGAGCCGACGATCACGTCGTCGGTGCCGGCATGCCGCCCCAGCAGCGTCTGGAAGGCGGCGAGCAGCACCATGAACAGGGTGCTGTCGCGGCGGCTGGCGAGTGACCTGAGCCCGCCGCTGACCGCGGCCGGCAGCGCGAACGGGCGCCAGGCGCCGCGGTAGCTGCGCCGCGACGAGCGCGGCCTGTCGGTCGGCAGGGCGAGCAGCGGCGGGGCCCCGGCCAATGCCTCGCGCCAGTAGGCGAGCTGGCTCTCGAGGACCGGTCCGCCGAGGACCCGGCGCTGCCAGGCCGCGAAGTCGTGGTATTGGTACGGCAGGGGCGGCAGCGGGCTCGGGCG
>DATKFK010000603.1:0-8611 GCA_035544375.1 Thermoanaerobaculia bacterium | reverse complement strand
GGGCCAGGGCGAGAGCTACAACTGGTCCTATGCCTATGCCGGCCCGCGGCCGCACGCTCCGACCCAGGTGGGCGATCAGACGCTCGGCTACGACCTCGACGGCAACCAGGTCGAGGTGGACAGCAACGTCAACGGCACCCGCCGCACCCTGGCGTGGGACTCGGAGGACCGCTTGGCCGCGCTGGCCGACAACGGCCAGACCGAGCAGTTCCTCTACGAGAGCGACGGCACCCGCACCAACAAGGCGGGCCAGAACGGCGAAACCATCTACGTCAACCGCTGGTTCTCGGTCGCCAACGGCAACAAGCTCACCAAGCACGTCTTCGCCGACGACCAGCGCGTGGCCAGCCGCATCGTGCCGCCGGACAAGATCTACTTCTACCACGCCGACCACCTGGGCTCGACGCAGTACCTGACCGACCAGACCGGGGAGGCCTACCAGCACCTGGAGTACTTCCCGCAGGGCGAGCTATGGGTGGATGACGGGCCGCAGACCGACGTTTCGACCTTCCTCTTCACCGGCCAGGAGCTCGACGAGGAGACCGGCCTCTCGTACTTCGGGTCCCGCTACTACGACCCGCGGCAGGGGCAATGGATCAGCGCCGATCCGCTTCTCGACGGGATGCTCGACGCGGAAGGGTTGGCCGCGCCCAACCTGACGGAGAAGCCCTTCCACCTGCCGGGGCTGATCTACGGCTACGCCGCGAACAGCCCGACCAACCTCGTCGACCTGCACGGCCTCGGGCCCCTGGAGGACCGGGCGAAGGAAATCCACCTGGGGTTGCCCGAAGGACGCGCTCGGAATTCGGCAACCACCGCGGTCATCGAGCTCGAACATCCGCTCACGTTCACCCCGCACGGGGAGAAAAGCGCCAGGACGGTGAGGTACCTCGTCTCCTCGAATGCGCCGCGGTTATCTCCCGGGCAGCGAGACCTGCTCAACGCCAACGAGGCGGAAGCCTTTGTCCCGGGTACCGGGATACGAAAGCATCCCGAAACGAACCTGCATGCCGAAAGGCGCGGGGTCAAGGCGGCGGAAGCAGAGGGAGCGGCCGTGAAGGCGGTGGGGGCCAGCCGCCCGGTCTGCTCGGAATGCCAGGAATTCCTTGAAGAGCCCGCGCATCAGCACATCACCGTCGAGACGAAGCTCAAGGGGGCCCTCTCGTCGTCATCGAAGAAACGCTTGAACGCCACGGCCGGTGCAGGCACGACCAAGAAGCCAAAGACCTCGGCGCTCTCGCTGCCGTCCTGGACGGCGCCAATGGCGCCTCCGTTTGCCGATCAGCCCCTGAGCCTGACGAGGGCCTCCTGCGTCGCCCCCTCGCTCTCGAGCAAGGCGAGCGCCGCCCGCTGTTCGGCGAGCTCGCCCTGGACGGCCGGATGCATGGCCTCCTGGGCGAGCGGCATGGGCTCGGCTGCCGGGTCCCAGACGAAGACGTTGGGATCGAGCTGAAGCTCCTGGTCGGCGATCCGGAAAGCGGCATCGACGGCGGTCGAACCGGCGCCGGAAGCGGACGCCACGTCGCCTCGCGCGCAGCAATCCGCCAGGTAGAGGGTGGTGAGGAGGGTGGGGCTCGCGGCGGTGAGCTCGTCGCTCGCTTGCAACCTGGCGAGGAGCGGGCGGAAGCGGCCGAGGACCCTGGCGGCCTCGCCCTCGGCCCCCAGGCCCTTCCAGAGCGCGTCGAGGAGCGGCCGCAGCTCGGCGGCATGCGAGCTTTGGAGAGGAGGTGGCAGGCGTTCGTCCATGCGCAAGGCGCGCGTCGCACAGGCGAGTGAGAAAGCCTGGCGCGCCGGGACGGGGAGCCTCGCAAGGCGGGTCTTGACCTCTTCGTTGACGTCCCTGAAATAGGGCAGTCCCCGCCGGCGGAGCTGCTCGCGGGCCAGGGCACCCTGGGTCGGGTACTGCTTGGTGTGATCAGCCATCGCGGCGACGTTCTACGAGGCCAGCCCGACGTCTTCGTAGAGGGCGTCGAGGACGGAGCGGATGCGCTGCTCGTGGACCTCGTCGGTGGGCGTGCCGTTGAAGGCGAGGGCGACCGCCAGCCCCGCTTCGGGATCGGCGAAGGCGGTCGACGAGCGGTAGCCGCTGTGGCCGAAGGTGCGCGGCGAGGCGTGGTTGCCGTAGCCGTAGGGGACGGTCGCGGCGCCGTACTGGCGGGAGTCGAGGATGAACCCCAGGCCCCAGTCGAGAACGTGCTGGAAGGTGTGGTCCAGCATGCCGGCGCGGTGGCGCGCGGTCATCGCCTCGACCGCCTGGGGCGAGAGGATACGGCGGTCGGGGGCGCCGGCGCCGCCGGGGGCGCGTCCACGGGCGAGCAGCATCTCGTAGAAGCGGCCGAGCTGCGAGATCGGGCCGTAGCCGTTGCCTCCCGGGTGGGTGCCGGTGCACCACGCCTCGCTGTCCCAGCCCTGCGGCACGGGCGCGCCGCCGGCCCCGCCGGCCGATCCCGCGGTGTCGTAGACCGGACAGATCCGGCCCTGCTCGCGGAGCTCGCGATACGTCTCGACCGGCATCCCGATCCAGGAGTCGAGCATGTCGAGCGGCGCGAAGACCTCCTCGCGCGCATAGGCGGCGAACGGGCGGCCGTCGAGGCGGCGCACGATTTCGCCGAGCAGGAACCAGCTGGAGGCGTGGTGATAGCCGGCCTTGCGTCCGGGCACCCAGCGCGGCTCGGGCCGCATCGCGGCGATGCGGGCGACGATCGCGTCCCAGCTGTCCTGGGGCCAGCCGACGTCGAGCAGGCGGATGCCGGCGGTATGGGTCAGCAGGTGGCGCAGGGTGATGGCACCCTTGCCGTGGGCCGCGAATTCCGGGATGTGGCGGACGACCGGATCGTCGAGCTCGAGGCGACCGCGCTCCCACAGCTGGGCGATGGCGACGGCGGCCACCGGCTTGGTCGAGGACAGCCAGAGCATCAGGTCGTCGCGCCGCAGCGGCCGGCCTGGACGGCTCTCGCCGGCCGCGGCGTCGGCGATCACCGCGCCATGGCGGGAAACATAGAGCTGGGCCCCCAGGTGGATGCCGGCGCGCACCCCGTCGAGGATGGCCTGGCGAGCACGCGGCAGCCGGGCGAGCGTCGCGGCGCCGGCGGGTGCGTCGTTGCCCGTGGCGGCGGCGTCGAATGGGTCGGAAGCGTCGCGGTCGTTGGGGTCGTGAGCCATCTGCGGCGAGTGATCAACTCGACTCGAAAGGATTGACGATCGCGACCGGAGAATCGTGCGGCTCGCGCCCGGGCAGGTCAAGCTCACCGCCGATCCGAAACATGGTAGCGCATGCTGGCACAAGGTGCGTGAGCCACACTGCTTCGAGAGCAGGTCGATGCGGGGCGAGCGCCTGCAGGCTGTGCTGTAATCGGGCCCGCCGTGTTCGCCAGCCCCGAGCCCCGGAGCTGCCGCGTTCCCCCGGAAGAGGAGAGAGGCGATGTTCGAGCTGCTGCCCGCGCGGGGCCTGCCGGCGGCGCCGATGGGGCCGCTGGCGCTGCCGGCGGAACGTGCCTGGGGCTGGCGGGTGGTGCAGTGGCCGCTTTGCCGCATCGTGCTCGCGGCGAGCGCGGTGTTGGGTGCACTGACCGCCGGGGTATTGCTGACGGCTTGGCTACAGGAGGGTGGCCCCCGGCCGACGCTTTCGATGACCCTGGGGCGCGACGCGACGCTGTTGATCCTGATTCATCTCGCTTACCTCCTGTACGTCCGGCTCTGCGAGTGGCGCCGTGCCGGCGAGGTGTCACTGGTGGGCGCGGCGCGGGAGGCGGCGGTGGGAGCGCTGATCGGCGGCGGCCTGATGACCGCGGCGGTCGGCTGCCTGTGGTTGGCGGGCAGCTATCACGTGGCCGGCGTGCGGCCGGCGGTCACGGTCGTGCCCGTGCTGGGCTTCCTGGTGGCCGGCGCGTACTGGGAGGAGCTGCTGCTGCGGGCGATCGTCTTCCGTATCCTCGAGGAGTGGCTGGGGACCGGATGGTCGCTGGTGCTCTCGGCGGCGGTGTTCGCGGCGCTGCACTTGCGCAATCCGCATGCGACGCCGATGTCGGCCGCGTCGATCGCGCTGGCCGGGGCGCTGCTGGGCGCGGCGTTCGCGGTGACGCGGCGGATCTGGCTCGCCGCCGGCCTGCACTGGGCCTGGAACTTCCTGCAAGGCGGCGTGTTCGGCGTGCCGGTCTCCGGGTTCGCGATCCCCGGCCTGCTGGTGGGGTCCCTGACCGGGCCGCCGGCGCTCTCCGGCGGCGCCTTCGGCGTCGAAGGGTCGGTGGTGAGCGTGGCGGTCTGCGCCATGGCGGCGCCGGCGCTGCTGGCGGCGGCGGCGAAGCGCGGACACCTGGTGCCGGCGCTCTGGGTCCGGACCGGCGGCTGGCGGTGGGGGGACGGCAGGTACGGCCGGGATGGCGTGAACGCGGCAAGGCCGGACGGCGCCGGCGGCGATGCGGCGAGGCTGGGCGCTGCTGACGGCGGCGATGCGGCAAGGCTGAGCGCTGCTGACGGCCGCGATGCGGCAAGGCTGAGCGCTGCTGACGGCGGCGATGCGGCAAGGCTGGGCGCCGCTGGCGGTGGCGATGGGGCAAGCCTGGGCGCCGGTGGCGGGGACGAGGATGCGGCAAGCCGCAACGGCGGCGGTGGCGGCGAGGACGCGGGCGATCCCCGCTTGTAGAATGGCTCAAGATGGTGGACGTCCTCCTTGCTTCGCCCGCGCGAGACGCCGGCGCCGCGCCGCCCGCACCGGCTGCGCCGAACACGCGGCTCGCGCTGCCCGCACCGGTCACGCCGACCGCAGTTGTCACGCCGATCGCACCGCCCGAGCCCGCGGCGCGCGAGCTGCGCTGGAGCTTTCTCGGGCGCGTGCCTTACCGCAGCGCGGTCGCCTTGCAGGAGGAGCTGCGCCAGGAGCTCCGGGATGCCGCGGCCAAGCGGGCCGCGGGAGGTGGGCGGACGGTGGATGGGGAGGGGCAGGGTCGCGGGCAGGAGGGCGCGCCCGGCCCGCAGACGGAGCACCTGCTACTGCTCGAGCATCCGCACGTCTACACCCTGGGGCGCAACGCCAGCGCCGAGGATGTGCTGGCGAGCGCCGAGTGGCTCGAGCGGCAGGGCGTGGAGGTGGTGGAGAGCGACCGTGGCGGGCAGGTCACCTATCACGGGCCCGGACAGCTCGTCGGTTACCCGATCCTCGACCTGAGCCCCGACCGGCGGGACGTGCGCCGCTACGTGCGCGATCTCGAGGAGGTGTTGATCCGGACCCTTGCCGGCTACGGCATCGCCGCGGAGGTGCGCCCGGGCGCCGCGTTGATCGGGGTCTGGGCCGGGGGCGAGAAGATCGCGGCGATCGGCGTCCACCTGTCGCGCTGGATCACCACTCACGGTTTTGCGCTGAATGTCGCAACCGACCTGTCGCTGTACGCCGGCATCGTGCCGTGCGGCCTGCGGCAGGAGCGGGTCACCTCGATGGCGAAGCTGCTCGGCGCGGCACCGCCGCTGGCCGAGGTGGCGCAGCGCCTGGCAGGCCATTTCGGCGAGGTCTTCGCGCGGCGGCTGGTGGCGGCGGCGCCGCCGCGCCGCTGAGCGGCTCCGCGCCGGCTCTTGCGGCACACGAGCACCCTCGATCCGCTCGCGGACCGGCCATGACCGCCACCATGGAGAAAGTCGCGATCGGGCTCAACGCGGTGATCGCCGCCGTCACCGAGGAGGTGCCGCGCGTCCTCACCGTGCGGCGCATGGCCGGCGCCCCCGACGATGCGGCCGAGGACGCGCTGCCGTTCGGGCCGCTCGAGCCCGAAACCGACCGCACCCTGGACCGCGGGCTGCGCCGCTGGGTCTTCGAGCTGACCGCCCTGGACCTCGGCTACGTCGAACAGCTCTACACCTTCGGCGACCGTGACCGCGAGTGGCCGGAAGGCGCCGGCGGCACCCGGGTCGTGTCCGTCGCCTACCTGGCCCTGGTGCGGGAGGGAGAAGCGGCGGTGGCGGGCGACGCTCACTGGCGCGACGTCTATGGCTTCCTACCCTGGGAGGACTGGCGGGGAGGCCGGCCGCAGGTGATCGACGAGGCGATCGCGCCGGCCCTGGCCCGCTGGGTCGCGGTGGCCGGCGCGGCGATGGAGCGCCGGGAGCGCGCCGACATCGCTTTCGGCCTGGGCGGCGCGGCCTGGGACGGCGAGCGGGTGCTCGAGCGTTACGAGCTGCTCTACGAGGCAGGGCTGGTGCCGGAGGCGCGGCGCGATGCGATGGCCCGCGGCGAGGCGGCGACGCGAGCCGGAAAGGGGCGCCGGTGGCCGCCGGCGCCGCTGCCGGGAAGGCCGATGGCCCTGGACCACCGCCGCATCCTGGCGACCGCCCTGGGCCGGCTGCGCGGCAAGCTCAAGTACCGGCCCGTGATCTTCGAGCTGCTGGCCCCCACCTTCACGCTGCTGCAGCTGCAGCGGGTGGTGGAAGCGCTCGCCGGGGTGAGGCTGCACAAGCAGAACTTCCGCCGCCTGGTCGAGAACGGCGGCCTGGTCGTGGGCACCGGACGCCAGCATCCCCCGACCGGCGGCCGCCCGGCGGAGCTCTTCGTCTTCCGCCGCGAGGTGCTGCGCGAGCGTCCGGCGCCGGGCGTCGGCCTGCCCGGAGTGCGCCGGGGGACATTGGGGCCGACGAGTCCCTGATGGCTCGAAGTCATGTCGAGGAGGCGGCCGCAGTCACCAGTCATTGCGGCACCCCCGGCAGGCCGCAACGCCGCGGGGGGCGCGGAGGGCCGGCGGATGGGAGCGGGACCTACCATGCAGTGCCCAGCCTATCGGGTCATCGACTTCCGGCGCGATAAGCACGGCATCGAGCGTGGACGAACCAGGAGAGGTGAAATGGGGGTGAAATGGAGGGATCGGAGGGTCGCTGTCACGCGCTTGACAAACGATATGCTCACACCTAGTATAAGTTTGTGGCCGACTTCTGTCGGCTTCGTTTGACGCCTGGATATGCTCAAACTGAGCATTGGAGGGGTGGATGAGCCCTCGGCAAGCCCTGTCAGCATCCGCCGCCCTCGACTACACGCCTGAGGTGGCCCGCGCCACCGCGGCCATTGGCGAGCGCGTCCGCGCCGTCATCCCGCCGCTCGAATGGCCGGTGCACGCTCCTTACGTCGCCGCCATCGCGGAGTGGAAGGCGCGGCGCAATGCCGTGGTGCTCGCCCACAACTACCAGACGCCGGAGATCTATCACGGCGTCGCGGACTTCACCGGCGACTCGCTGGCGCTGGCGCAGTACGGCGCCGGGACCGCGGCGGACGTGATCGTGCTCGCCGGGGTGCACTTCATGGCCGAGACGGCCAAGATCCTGTCGCCCGGCAAGACGGTGCTGATCCCGGACCCGCGCGCCGGCTGCTCGCTGGCCGCCGCGATCACCGCCGCCGACATCCGGCTGCTGCGGCAGCGCTATCCGGGGGTGCCGGTGGTCACCTACGTCAACACCTCGGCGGCGGTCAAGGCGGAGTCGGACGTGTGCTGCACCTCGGCCAACGCGGTGGCGGTGGTCGAGTCGCTGGGCGTGCCACGGGTGATCTTCCTGCCCGACGAGTACCTGGGGCGTTACGTTGCCGAGCAGACCGCCGTCGAGGTGATCCTGTGGCGCGGCCACTGCGAGGTGCACGAGCGCTTCACCGCCGCCGAGCTGCGCGGCTTCCGCGCCGGCCATCCCGGAATCCACATCCTGGCCCATCCGGAATGCCCGCCCGAGGTGCTGGCCGAGGCGGACTTCGTGGGCTCCACCGCCGCGATGATCCGCCACATCGGGGACACCGGCCCGCGGCGGGTGGTCATGGTCACCGAGTGCTCGATGAGCGACAACGTGGCGGTCGAGTTCCCCAACGTGGACTTCGTCCGCCCCTGCGCGCTGTGCCCGCACATGAAGCGCATCACCCTGCCGAAGATCCTGCGCTCGCTGCAAGAGATGGAGCACCGCGTCGAGGTCGCGCCCCAGATCGCGGGCCGCGCCCGGGTGGCGCTCGAGCGGATGCTGGCCGTCGGCCGGCGGGAGCGGCGGGAGCAGGCGGTGGAGCCGCGGTGAGCGACGATGGCCTTCCCCGGGCCGCGACGGTCGTCGGCGCCGACGTCCTGGTCGTCGGCGCGGGAGCCGCGGGGCTGACCGCCGCTCTCGGCTGCGCGGCAGGCTCGCCGGCGCGGCGGGTGGTGGTGCTGACCAAGACGGGCGCGAGCGCCGCCGGCGCCGGCGGCGCCAGCGTCTGGGCGCAGGGCGGGGTGGCCTCGGCGGTGGGCGATGACGACGCTCCGGCGCTGCACGCCGCCGATACGCTGGCGGCCGGCGCCGGGCTCAACGACGGGGCGATCGTCGATCTGCTGACCGGTGAAGGTCCGCGGCGCATCCGCTCGCTGCTGGCGCTGGGCGCCCGCTTCGATCGCGAGCCCGGCGGCCGGCTGGCGCTGGGGCGGGAGGCGGCCCACAGCCGGCGCCGCATCCTGCACGCGCACGGCGATGCGACCGGCGCCGAGGTGGTGCGCACGCTGGTCGCGGCGGTGCGGCGCGAGCCTGCCATCCAGGTGGTCGACGACACCTTCGCGATCGACCTGGTACGGGTGGGCGAGGTGGTGGCGGGCGTGACGGCGCTGCGGCGCGACGGCAGCCGCGTGCTGTT
>DATKFK010000602.1:0-5448 GCA_035544375.1 Thermoanaerobaculia bacterium | reverse complement strand
TGCCGTACCCGGGCACCAGCTTTCCGGGCTACAGATTGTTTTCCGAGTATTTCGCCTTCCCCGAGAAATTCCTGTTCCTGGACGTGGCGGGCATCGGCAGCCTGGCTTTCTCGGGATCTCCCGGCGGCGAGACCCACTCCTTCGAGCTCGAGTTTCGCTTCCGCGGCCGGCCGCCGGAGAGCTTGCGCCCGACGCGCGACAACTTCCAGCTTTACGTCACGCCGATCGTCAACGTCTTCCCGCGCGAGGGTGAGCCGATCACCGTGACGCAGCTCAAGACGGCGCACCGCGTGCTGGGCGCCTTCACCCACCCCGATGCCTACGAGGTGCTCTCCGTCGATACCGTCGAAGCCCTGCGGCAAGGTGATGGAGCCCGGCGGCGGCTGTCGGCGTTCTTCTCGTTTGCCCACGACGAGCCGGGAGCGGTGCCGGAGGCGGAGGCAGCGGCGGCCGGCGGCGGCACCTTCTACCAGGTAACCCACCGCCGCTCCGCCGACGGAGCCTGGCTCACCTACCTCTCCCTCGTATCGGCGCGCAAGGGCCACCTGCCCGGCGAGGAGGTGCTCTCGCTCGTCCTGACCTGCACCAACGGCCGGCTCTGCCAGGAGGTCGGCAACAACGAGATCCGCTTCGCGGGCGGGCCAACCCTCGACTTCGTGACCTTCGGCAACATCACCCGGCCAACCGAAGCGATCTATCCGCGGCTGGGCTCCGGCAACGAGTGGCGGCTGGTGTCGCAGATGGCACTCAACCTGCTCTCGCTCGCCGACCCGGAGGCGCTGCGCGTGCTGCTCTCCCTCCACGACCCGGGAGCCCAGCCGGCCAATCGGCGCCGCATCGCCAGCATCAGCGAGGTCGCCTCGCGTCCCGACGAGGTGCTGGTGGGCGGAGCGCCGATCCGCGGCACGGTTCTCACCGTGACCCTCGACGAAACCCACTTCGACGCCCCGGGCGATCTGCTGCTGTTCTGCGACGTGCTCTCCGAGTTTTTTTCGCTCTACACCAGCACCAACTCCTTCACTCGCCTGGTCGTCCGTCAGGTCCCCTCCGGGGCGGTGCTGCGATGCGCGGAGCTGCCGGGAAAGCAGCAGCTGATCTGATGCGGACCGAGCTCGGCAGGCGGATCGTCGCGGAGGGCTATCGCTTCGACTTCTTCCAGCTCGTGCACCTGCTCGAGACCTGGCAACACCGGCCCCGCATCGGCGGCAGCGGCCCCTACCGCGCCGAAGCGCTGCGCTTGCAGCCCGACGACGGCCTGGTCTTCTCGCCCGCCGACGTGCGCCGGGTGGACGAGCCGGACGAGGAACAGACGCGCCGCGGCGAGCCGTGGAGCCATCGCATTACCGTCAACTTCATGGGCCTCTATGGAGTCGCCTCGCCGTCGCCGGTTTATCTTTCGGAGCTCATCGGTTTCACCGACGTCGACGCCGGAGAGCTCAGGGACTTCCTCGACCTCTTCAACCATCGGCTGCTGTCGCTGTTCTACCGCGCCTGGATCAAGTACCGCTATCCCTACCGCTACGAAGCGGGAGCGCGCGACGAGGTCTCGGGTCATCTCTTCTCCTTCATCGGCCTTGGCGACCCCAGGGTGCGGCGGCGGACCGGGCTGCCGGAGGCGAGGCTGCTGCGCTACCTCGGACTGCTGTCGCTGCGCACGCGCCCGCCCGTGGGCCTGCGGCTGCTGGTTGCCGATTATCTTCAGGTGGCGACCCGGGTCGAGGAGCGGGTGCTGCGCTGGGTCGCCATCCCCCCCGAGCGCCGCAACCGCATCGGGACCGCCAACTGCCGGCTGGGCGTCGATCTTTCGGTAGGAGAGCGTGTCCCCGACCGGGCAGGCAAGTTCCGCCTCTCGCTCGGGCCGCTGCACTTCCCCGAGTATCTGGCCCTGCTCCCCGCGACGGCCCGCTTCGGCACGGCCTGCGCGCTGGCCCGCCTGTGGGCGGGGGAACGCTTCGATCACGACGTCGAGCTGGTGATCCGGCGCGAAGAGGTCCCCGAGCTGCAGATCACTGCGGCGACACCGGCACGGCTGGGGTGGACGAGCTGGGTGACCTCGGCAGCCGGCGTCGCCGAACATCCCCGCGTGGTCTTCCGCAAGGCGGAGCCGCATGGCGGGGAGAGATTCCAAGGAGCGGCATGATCACCAACGACGTCCGTGCCCTGCTCACCCGGGCCCATCCCCATATCACCCGCAACCTCGAGGCGGCTGCCGGCTTCACCATCGCCCGCACTCACTACGAGGTCACCCTGGAGCACCTCTTCCTCAAGCTGCTCGAGGACGGCGGCGGCGACGTGCCGCGCATCCTGCGCCACTACGAGGTGGACGGCGGGGGCTTCGAGGCCCGCCTGCTCGCCGCGGCCGAGCTGCTCAGGGTCGGCAACTCCGGCCGCCCGGTCTTCTCGCCCCTGCTGCTTGACGCCCTCGAGCGCGCGTTCCTGGTGGGGGCCGTCGAGTACGGCCAGGAACAGATCCGCTCCGGCGCCCTGCTCGCCACGCTGCTCGGCATGCGCGGGGCAACTCCGTTCAGCGCCTACCTGGATCTATTGCAAGGCGTATCCCTCGACGACCTGCGGCGCAACTTCGCAACCGCCGTCGCCGGCTCCGAAGAGGACCGGCCGGCGGGCGGGCGCTTCACCGGCGGCGGCCAGGCGGCAGGCCGTCCGGCGGCGGGAGCCGGCGCCTCGCCGGCCGCCGGAGCGGCGCGACCGGACAGCGCACTCGGCCAGTTCACCATCGATTTCACCGCCGCGGCGAGGGCCGGCAAGATCGACCCGGTCTATGGCCGCGACGACGAGGTGCGGCAGGTGATCGACATCCTGACCCGCCGGCGCAAGAACAACCCGATCCTGGTCGGCGAGGCCGGCGTCGGCAAGACGGCGCTGGTCGAGGGCCTGGCCTTGCGGGTGGTGGCGGGCGACGTCCCCGAGTCGCTCGCCGGCGTCGAAATCCGCGGGCTCGACCTCGGGCTGCTGCAGGCAGGCGCGGGGGTCAAGGGCGAGTTCGAGAACCGCCTGAAGTCGGTGATCGCCGAGATCCAGGAATCGCCGGTCCCGGTCATCACCTTCATCGACGAGGCCCACACGCTCATCGGCGCCGGCGGCAGCGCCGGGCAGGGCGATGCGGCCAACCTGCTCAAGCCCGCGCTCGCCCGCGGCGAGCTGCGCACCGTCGCCGCCACCACCTGGTCCGAGTACAAGAAATACTTCGAGAAGGACCCCGCGCTGGCGCGGCGCTTCCAGCTGGTCAAGGTCGACGAGCCGGGCGAGGAGCGGGCGATCACCATGCTGCGCGGCGTCAAGGAGAAATTCGAGCAGGCGCATGGCGTGGTGATGCTGGACTCGGCGGTGATCGCCGCGGTACGTCTGTCCCAGCGCTTCATCTCGGGCCGCCAGCTGCCGGACAAGGCAGTGGACCTGCTGGACACCTCGGCGGCGCGGGTCAAGATCGGCCTGACGGCGAAGCCCGCCGCGGTGGAGCGCTTGGAGCGGCAGCTGCAGCACGCCCGCCTGGCGGTCGCCGCGAAGCGCCGCGACCTGGCGGGCGGCACCGTCTCCGAGGACGCGGAGATCGCCCCGCTGGAAGCCGAGATCGCGCGCCTCGATGCAGACCTGCTGGTGGTGCGCGAGCGCTGGGAACGCGAGCTCGCCGCCGTGCGGCGGGTCCAGGAGCTGCGCGGCGGGGTGCCGGGCAGTGCGGCCGGCGCAGGCGGCGCAGACCGCGCAGACCGCGTGGCGGACGGGGCGCCAGCCGCGGCACCGGACGGGGCGCCAGCCGCGGCGGAGGGCGGGCCGCCGGCCGCGGCGGAGGGCGACGGCGCCTCGCGGCTGGCGGCGGCGCTCGGGGAGCTGGCGGAGATCCAGGGGCGGCAAGCGCTGATGGCGATCGAGGTGACTCCCGACGTGGTGGCGGCGGTGGTCTCGGACTGGACCGGCATCCCGGCCGGCAAGATGCTGCGCGATCAGGCGAAGGCCGCGCTGGAGCTGGAAGCGGCCCTCGGCGCGCGGGTCCTGGGCCAGGGGCCGGCAATGGGCGCCATCGCCCAGCACCTGCGGGCGGCGCGGGCCGGGCTCGGCAACCCGGCGACGCCGCAGGGCGTCTTCCTGCTCGTCGGCTCCTCCGGTGTCGGCAAGACCGAGAGCGCCCTGGCGCTGGCCGACCTGCTCTACGGCGGCGAGCGCTTCCTCACCACCATCAACATGTCGGAGTACATGGAGGCCCACACCGTCTCGCGCCTCATCGGCTCGCCGCCGGGCTACGTCGGGTTCGGCGAAGGCGGGATCCTGACCGAAGCGGTGCGCCAGCGTCCCTACAGCGTCGTGCTGCTCGACGAGGTCGAGAAGTCGCACCCGGACGTGATGAACCTCTTCTACCAGGTCTTCGACAAGGGCGTCCTCGCCGACGGCGAGGGCCGCGAGATCGACTTCAAGAACACGGTGGTGATCATGACCAGCAACCTGGCGGACGACGAGATCGTCGCCATGTGCGCGGGAGAGGTCCGTCCCGACTCCGACGAGCTGGTCGAAGCGATCCGCCCCCGGCTGCGCGAGCGCTTCAAGCCCGCGCTGCTGGCGCGCATGGCCATCGTGCCGTTCTACCCGCTCTCCGGCGAGGTGCTGCGCAACATCGTCGACCTCAAGCTGGGGAGGATCGCGCGCCGCCTGGCCGCCAATGCCCGCATCGAGCTGCGCACCACGGCGGCGCTGGCCGACTGGATCGCCGCCCGCTGCACGGTCGAGGAAACGGGCGCGCGCAACATCGACCACGTGATCCAGGGGACGGTGCTCGCCGGCATCGCACAGGAGATCCTCGGCCGCATGGCGCGCGACGAGCCGATCCGCCGCGCCGAGATCGACGTCGCCGCCGACGGCAGCCTGATCCACTCCCTCGTCTAGCGTGAGGCCCGCGCCATGGCCGAAGTGCAAGCAGACGTAGCGCAGTACTCCTTCGAGGTCGCCGGGCAGAGCTTCGAGGTGCTCTCCTTCCATGCGCACGAGGAGATGTCGCAGCTCTTCCGCTTCAGCCTCACCCTGCGCTCCGACGACCCCCAGGTCGACATCCAGTCGGTGCTGCGCGAGAAAGCCGACATCCATCTCGCCTGGGGCGACAAGGAGAAGTGGTGGTTCGGCATCGTGGCTAGCTTTGCCCAGACCACCGCCGGCAAGCCGTCGACCAACCAGGAAACCGAGTACGGTGAGTACCAGGCCGAGGTGGTGCCCAGCTTCTGGCTGCTCGCCCAGAAGACCAACTGCAAGATCTTCCAGTTCGAGACCGCCGTGGACATCATCACGGACGTGCTCGAGAAGCGGGGGATGGCGGGCAAGTACCAGCTCAAGCTCACCAAGCGCTATGCCCTGCGCGAATATTGCGTGCAGTACCGGGAGACCGATTTCGCCTTCCTGTCGCGCTTGATGGAGCAAGAGGGGATCTTCTATTACATCTATCACGAC
>DATKFK010000601.1:0-2541 GCA_035544375.1 Thermoanaerobaculia bacterium | reverse complement strand
CCAGCTCGGCCAGCGCCGCCTCGTACCGCGGTGCGCGCTGCGACTGGCGGTAGGGCCCGAAGGGGCCGCCGACGTCCGGGCCCTCGTCCCAATCCAGGCCGAGCCAGGCCAGGTCCGCGCGCTGGGCCGCCGCCATGCCGGGCACGATCCGCGGCGGGTCCAGGTCTTCCTCCCGCAGGACGAAGGTGCCGCCGCGCAGCCGCACCGACAGCCAGGCCGCCAGCGCCGACCGTGCGTTGCCGGCATGGAGGGGGCCGGTCGGCGACGGCGCGTAGCGGCCGCGCGGCGGCCTGGAAGCTGCTATCATGGGATTCGCCGCTGCAAGGCCTCGGTCACCGCGTTGGCGCGCCGGACTTTCCTGAATCCCGCACCTTCCCCATTCGCTTTCGCCGATTGCTTCTAGTTATTACCTGGTCGCTGCGGCCCGCGACGGCCAGGTCGACCTCGCCGTAGGGCTCGAGCCGCTCGAGCATGGCGGCCCGCACGCGGTCGCGCAGCCTCAGGGCGGCTGCCCAGTCGTCGCCGTCCGGCTGGATCGGCGGCAGCACCTCGACCGCCACCGCGCCGCGGCGGAAGATCGCCGCGTCGTCGCGGAAGGCATGGCGGGTGCCGTGCAGGGCGGCCGGGAACACCGCGGCGCCGGCCTGGGCGGCGGCGAGGAAGCCGCCCAGCCGGAAGGCGAGCAGCCCCGGTCCGCGCCGGAAGGTGCCCTCGGGGAAGATCACCAGGGATTCCCCGCCGGCCAGGGCCGCCGCCGCCTTGGGCACCTCGCCGGCGCTCTGCACGGTGTCGAAGCGCTCGACCAGCAGAGCGCCCAGCCGGCGCATCATCATCCGCGTCAACCAGCTGTCCTCCAGCTCGCGCTTGGCGACGTAGGCGAAGTCCGGCGGCAGCATGGCGGTGAGCGCCACGGCGTCGAGGTAGCTCGCATGGTTCACCGCCACCACGCGGCCGGGTGCCGGCGCCGCCCCGCCGCCCCGGGCGCCTGCCGCGCCACCGCCCGCCAGGAGCCCGAGCCCGGAGGCACGCAGCGGCATGCCCGCGCAACGGAACATGAGCCGCGCCGCCGCGCGCGCCAGCCGGCGCCGCCGTCCGCGGCCGGGCAGCAGCGCCACGGCCACCCAGAGCGGCACGCCGACCAGGCCGAAGATCGTCCAGACGTAGCCGCTGTAGAGCACTGCCCAGGCGGCGCGCCCGGCGCGCCCGGCCTGCACCCGCGCGCCGGCCAGCGCCAGGCGGGCGAGCTGCAGACCCATCGCGGTGCCGCCCTTGCCGATCCGCCCGGACAGGTAGATCTCCCGGCTCGCGGCCCGCCGCACCTTGCCGCTCGACGTCTTGGGCACCGCGTGCGGCGGCGCCAGCGCCACTTCGTCCACAGGTTCGCCGAGCAGCGCCACGGCGGCATCCTGGACGGCCTCCCGCAGCTTTTCTCTTGCCGGTTCCTGCGCCTCGCGCGTCTCGGCCAGGACCACCAGCCGCTCCGTGCCGGTCTCGCGGTCGGGCACGCCGAACACCGCCACGCAACCCTTGCGGATGCCGGCAACCGCTCCCACGGCCTCTTCAAGCTCGTGCGGATAGAGGTTGCGCCCGGCGCGGATGATGATGTCCTTGTCGCGGCCGGTGATGAAGATCTCCCGGCCGACGACGTAGGCGCGGTCCCCGGAGTCCAGCCACTCGCCGTGGCGCAGCTGGCGGGTCGCCTCGGCGTCGCCGAAATAGCCGCTGGTGGCCGACGGCCCGCGGAAGTGCAGGCGTCCTTCCTGCCGGTCGGCGACCTCGTGGCCGGCGGCGTCGACGATGCGCACCTCGTGCCCCGGCAGCGGCACGCCGCAGCCGACGAAGCGCAGCACGGCGGCCAGCGGCACCGGGCCCGGCACCACCGGCAGCGCCCGCCCCGAGCGCTCGAACGTCCCGCGCTCCACCACGTCCACCACCGGACCGCGCTCGAGCGGCGGGATGGCCAGCGCCAGCGAGCACTCGGCGAGGCCGTAGACCGGCGCCATCGCCTCGGGGCGGAAGCCATGGCGGCGGAAGCGCTCGACGAAGCGCCGGATCGCTTCCGGGCTCACCGGCTCGGCGCCGTTCAAGGCAAACCGCCAGGCCGCAAGGTCGATCCCCGCGAGGTCCTCGTCCGCGATCTTGCGCACGCACAGCTCGTAGGCGAAGTTGGGCGCCGCCGACAGCGTGCCGCGGTGGCGCGACAGCAGCTGCAGCCAGCGCACCGGGCGCGCCAGGAAGGCGAGCGGCGACATCAGTGCGAGCGGCATGCCGTAGTACAGGCTCGCCATCCAGGACCCGATGAGGCCCATGTCGTGATAGAGCGGCAGCCAGCTCACCACCACGTCCTGCGGTCCGATTCCCACCGCGACGCCGAGCGCCCGCAGGTTGGCGAGCAGGTTGGCGTGGGTCAGCACCACGCCCTTGGGCCGGCCGGTGCTGCCGGAGGTGAACTGCAGCAGGGCCACGTCCTCGGCGGCCGGCCCGTCCCCGCGGCCTTGCCCCCCCCCCCCCCCCCCCCCCCCCCCCCCCCCCCCCCCCACC
>DATKFK010000600.1:0-2364 GCA_035544375.1 Thermoanaerobaculia bacterium | reverse complement strand
GCTGCTTTCGGCGGCCGGCCGGGCAGCAGGAGGGCCAGCGCCAGGCCGGCTCCGGCCAGCACGGCGCAGGCCACGAAGGCGGACTGGTAGCCCTCGGTCAGCGCGACGAGCGGGCTCGCGCCCGGGTGCGCGGCCAGGTAGTCCTGGGAGCGGGACACCGCGACGGTCGAGACGATGGCGACGCCGAGTGCCGTGCCGATCTGCAGGGCGGTGTTGCTCAGGCCCGAGGCGAGCCCGGCCTCGTGCCCGGCGACGCCCGCGAGCGCCGCGACCGTGGCGGTCACGAAGGCCAGGCCGATCCCGAGGCCGCACAGGAACAGCCCGAAGAAGATGTCCGGGAAGTAGCTGCCGTGCACGGAGACCTGGGTCAGGACGAGCGAGCCCCCGCCCATGAGCGCCAGGCCGGTCGCGGCGACCGGCCGGAAACCGGCCCGCAGGACCGCGGCCTGACCGGCGATCGCGCCGGCCGTGGCCGCAACCGCGAGCACGACCGAGCTGACCCCGAACCTGAGGGCCGAGTAGCCGAGCACCTGCTGCGCGTAGAGCGTCAGGACGAACGGCATGCCCACCGCGACGGCGCCGATAAGCACGGTCAGGGCGTCCGCGCCGGCGAGCGTTCGGGAGCGGAAGATGCGCAGCGGCACCAGCGGCGCGGGGTGGCGCGACTCGATCAGCGCGAAGGCGGCCAGAAGCAGGGCCGAGCCGGCGAGCGGGAGGATCGTCCGCACGTCGCCCCAGCCGACGTCCGGCGCCTTGACGACCGCGTAGACGAGCAGGACGAGCGCACCGGTGACGGTGAGCGCCCCCGCGGGGTCGTAGCTTCGCCGCGTCAGCGCGGCCCGGCTCTCGCGGAGCAGCACGGGCGACAGCGCGAGCGCGGCCAGGCCGACGGGGATATTGATGAAGAAGATCCAGCGCCAGCCGGGGCCGTCGACGAGCGGGCCGCCAATCAGCCACGCCGCGGCGGCGCCGATACCGCCGAGCCCGCCCCAGATCCCGAGCGCCTTGTTCCGCTCGGCGCCCTCGGGAAAGGTGATGGAGATGATCGAGAGGGCGGTCGGGGTCATGATCGCGGCGCCGGCGCCCTGGACCACGCGGGCGGCCAGCAGCGCGGCCGGCGACCAGGCCAGCCCGCACACGAGCGACGCGGCCGTGAAGAGCAGGACACCGGCCATGAACACGCGACGCCGGCCGAGCAGGTCGGCCGCGCGTCCGCCGAGCAAGAGCAGGCCGCCGAAGGTGAGGGCGTACGCGCTCAGCACCCACTGCAGGTCTTGCTTGGCGAAGCTGAGATCGGCCCCGATCGAGGGCAGCGCCACGATCGTGATCGTGCCGTCGAGGAGCACCATGAAGAAGGCGCCGCAGAGCAGGGCGAGCACCCACCAGCGGTGCGGATCCAGACCGGCGGGCGCCGGGCGCGGGACCGGTGCGGGCGATTCCATCATCAACCTCCGAAGTCGTTTTCAGTCGTCGATGAGGCAGGCGCCGCGGCGCCGGGAAAGTGGGCGCGCGCCGGCCGCCCAGTTCGCCGTACGGCCGGCGCCTATACACGATGGAAGTGCGGCACGATACGGGAAGAAAGGTGGCGCGAGGATGGTGGCAGCCGACTTGATCGCCAGGGCGCGGGCCGGGGACGGTGACGCGTTCCGGGAGCTGACCGAGCCGCACCTTCGGGAGCTGCAGGTGCACTGCTACCGGATGCTCGGATCCTTCCAGGATGCCGAGGACGCCCTCCAGAACACGCTGCTCACCGCCTGGCAGGGCCTGGGCGGGTTCGAGGGGCGCGCCTCGCTGCGCACCTGGCTGTACCGGATCGCCACCAACCGGTGCCTCGACGCGCGCCGCGCGGCCAGCCGGCGCCCGGCCAAGGAGTGGGACGTGACCGGGGTTGAATGGCCCGAGCCGACCCGGCTCGGCGAGGTCGTATGGCTGCAGCCGTTTCCCGACGCCCTGCTGGAGGGTGCGATAGACGTGCCGCCCGGCCCGGAGGCCCGCTACGAGCAGACCGAGGCCATCTCCCTGGCCTTCGTGACCGCCCTGCAGGTCCTGCCGCCTCGCCAGCTCGCGGTGCTCATCCTGCGCGACGTCCTCGGATTCCACGCCAGCGAGGTAGCCGGCATGCTGGAATCGACCGTCGAATCGGTCAACAGCGCCCTCAAGCGTGCGCGCGCCAGCCTGCAGCGCCAGCAGCCGCCGGCCGCCGGCCGCGAACCGCCTCCGGCCGACGGCTCACCCGCCGAGGAGGCGCTCGTGGCGAAGTTCGTCCGCGCCTGGGAGTCCGCCGATCTCGGTGCGCTGGTGGCCCTGCTGACCGACGACGTGTTCATGTCGATGCCGCCGATGCCGTTCGAGTACGAGGGCAGA
>DATKFK010000599.1:0-5193 GCA_035544375.1 Thermoanaerobaculia bacterium | reverse complement strand
GCCGTCGTCGGGCCCGACGACAAGGCCGATGTCCGCAACGTGCAGGTCGGACAGCGGGTCGGCAACCTGTGGGTCATCGCCAGCGGCCTCCATCCCGGCGAGCGGGTCGTCGTCGACGGCTTCTCGCGCGCCAAGGCCGGCACCCTGGTGAAGCCGCAGGAAGCGCCGGCGCAGACCGCGGCGGCCGCTGCAACCGACGCGGCGGCGACGCCGCCTCCGGGGAAGTGACGCATGTCACGCTTCTTCATCGACCGGCCCATTGTCGCGATCGTCATCGCGATCCTCACCGTCCTGCTCGGCCTGGTCGCGATGGCAGGGCTGCCGATCGCGCAGTTCCCGCAGATCATCCCGCCGCAGATCCAGATCCAGACCAGCTACACCGGCGCCGATGCGATCACGGTGGAGCAGACGGTGGCGACGCCGCTCGAGCAGCAGATGAACGGCGTCGACAACATGCTCTACATGTACTCGGTCAACTCGAGCGACGGCCAGATCACCCTGCGGGTCGTCTTCGACGTCGACACCGACGTCAACACCGACCAGGTCAACGCCATCAACCGGGTCGCGCAGGCCCAGCCCAACCTCCCCACCGACGTCAGCCAGTTCGGGCTCACCTACCGCAAGACCACCGGTTTCCCGATGCTGCTGATCGCGCTCTATTCGCCCCGCGGGACCTACAACAACCTTTTTCTCGGCAACTACGCGCTGATCAACGTCGACGACCCGCTCTACCGCGTGCCGGGAGTCGGCCAGGTGATCAACTTCGGCGCCGCCGACTACTCGATGCGGATCTGGGTCAAGCCCGACCAGCTCGCCAAGCTGGGGCTCACCGTCGCCGACCTCTCCCAGGCGCTGCAGAAGCAGAACACCAACAACCCTTCGGGCCAGATCGGCGCCGAGCCCGCGCCGCCGGGGCAGGAGTTCACCTACACGGTGCGGGCGCAGGGGACGCTGGTCACCCCGGAGCAGTTCGGGCAGGTGGTGGTGAGGCTCAACCCGGACGGCTCGACCGTGCGCCTCAAGGACGTCGCGCGCATCGAGCTCGGCGCCCTCAACTACAAGCAGATCGCGCGGCTCAACGGCAGGCCGTCGAGCGTCATCGCCGTTTTCCAGCTGCCCGGCTCCAACGCGCTGACGGTGGTCCAGGGCCTCAAGCAGGAGATGGAGCGGCTGAAGCAGCGCTTCCCCGACGACCTCGACTACGTGATCTCGCTGGACACCACGGTGGTGATCACCGAAGGCATCAAGGAGATCCTGACGACGCTGCTCGAGGCCATCGGCCTGGTGCTGCTGGTGGTGTTCATCTTCCTGCAGAACTGGCGCGCCACGCTGATCCCGCTGGTCGCCGTCCCGGTGTCCTTGATCGGCACGTTCGCGGTCTTCCCGCTGCTCGGCTTCTCGATCAACACGCTGTCGCTGTTCGGCCTGGTGCTGGCGATCGGCCTGGTGGTGGACGACGCCATCGTCGTGGTCGAGGCCGTCGAGCACAACATCGAGGAGGGAATGGCGCCGCGCGAGGCGACGATCCGGGCGATGGAGATGGTGCAGGGGCCGGTCATCGCGATCGCGCTGATCCTGACCTCGGTCTTCGTGCCGGTTGCTTTCATGAGCGGCATCCAGGGCCGCCTCAACAAGCAGTTCGCGGTGACCATCGCGATCTCGGTGCTGATCTCGGCCTTCAACGCCCTGAGCCTGTCGCCGGCGCTGTCGGCGATGCTGCTCAAGCCCCGCCGGGAGGCGCGGGGCATCCTTTCCCGTTTCTTCGCCGGCTTCAATCGCCAGTTCAACCGGGCCACCAACGGCTACATCACCGCCTCGCGCTTCCTGATCCGCAAGTTCGTGCTCGGCCTGGTGATCCTCGGCGGCTTCGTGGCGCTGGCGCTGCTGCTCGGCAGGTCCGTGCCCGGAAGCTTCGTGCCCGACGAGGACCAGGGCTATTTCTTCCTCAACGTGCAGCTGCCGGACGCGGCGTCGCTGCAGCGCACCGACGTCGCATGCCGCAAGGTGGACGCCATCCTCGCCCACACGCCCGGCATCGGCCACTTCACCACCATCGCCGGCTTCAGCCTGCTGTCCTACGTTTCGGCTCCCTACTACGCCTTCTACTTCGTCGGCCTCAAGCCGTGGGAGGAGCGCCATGGCCCGGGGCAGTCCGCGCAGGGGCTCATCGCGAAGCTCAACCAGGACCTCAAGGCGCAGCTTCCGGAGGCCACGGCGTCTTTCGGCTTCCTGCCTCCCGCCATCCCCGGCCTCGGCGCCGCCGGCGGATTCTCGCTGTGGCTGCAGGACCAGAGCGGCGGCTCGGTCGACTACCTGTACCAGAACCTGCAGCGCTTCCTGACCGCGGCGCGCAAACGGCCCGAGCTGCAGAACGTCAACGCCGTGTTCCGCTCGAGCGTGCCCCAGCTCTACGTCGACGTCGATCGCGACAAGGTGATCAAGCAGGGCGTCCCGATCGGCGACGTGTACCAGACGATGCAGACCTTCCTGGGCGCCGTCTACGTCAACCAGTTCAACCGCTTCGGCCGCCAGTGGCGGGTGTTCATGAGCGGCGAGCCCGAGGCGCGCGCCAATGCCCAGGAGATCGGCCAGTATTACGTCCGCAACAACGACGGCAACATGGTGCCGCTCTCGGCGCTGGTCACCGTCCGGCCCACGGCCGGGCCGGAGTACACCACGCGCTTCAACCTCTTCCGCTCGGCGCAGATCACCGGCTCCGCCTCGGCCGGCCACAGCTCGCAGCAGGCGATGGCGGCGCTCGACGCGGTCGCCAAGCAGGTGCTGCCGCCGCAGATGAGCTACGCCTGGGCCGATCTCTCCTACCAGGAGCAGAAGGCGGCGGGGGCGGCCGGCAAGACGTTCGCGCTGTCGCTCGTCTTCGTCTTCCTCATCCTGGCGGCTCTCTACGAGAGCTGGTCGCTGCCGTGGAGCGTCCTGCTCTCGGTGCCGGTTGCCGTCTGCGGCGCCTTCGCCGGCCTGCTTTTGCGGCACTTCGATTTCGACGTCTACGGGCAGATCGGGCTGGTCATGCTGGTCGGGCTCGCCGCCAAGAACGCCATCCTGATCGTCGAGTTCGCCAAGGACGAGCTCGAGAAAGGGCGGCCGCTCGAGGAGGCCGCCCTGGCCGGCGCCAGGCTCCGGCTGCGCCCCATCCTGATGACCTCGTTCGCCTTCATCTTCGGCTGCGTGCCGCTGTGGGCGGCCAAGGGCGCGGGGGCAGGCGCCCGCGAGATCCTGGGTACCTCCGTGATCACCGGCATGGTGGCGGCCACCGGCCTCGCCATCTTCCTGATCCCGGTGCTGTTCGTGGTGGTCGAGCGGATCTCCGGGGCGGAGCGCCGGCAGCGGCGGGCTCCGGGCGGCGGGGAAGGCCCGCCGCCCCAGGCAGGGCCGCCCGCGCCGGGGCACGAGGAGGAGCCGTCCCGCGACGGCGCCAAGCTCCCCGAGGAAGCGCCCGTGGGGGCACCCGGATGAGGCGGCCGACCGTCTCCTCCCTGGCAGCGACCGGCGCGCTCGCCGCGCTGGCTGCGCTCGCTGCGATCATCGCGGTCGGCCTGGCCGGCTGCACCGTGGGGCCGACCTACCGGCGTCCACCGGTTCAGGCGCCCGAACAGTTCTACGGCCTCGCCGGCCAGCCCGCCGCCGGGTCGCTTGCCGACCTGCCGTGGTGGGAGGTCTTCCAGGACCCGGTGCTCAGGCCGCTGATCGAGGAGGCGCTCGAGAAGGGCTACGACGTCCGGATCGCCACCGCCCGGGTCGAGGAGGCGCGCGCCCGCTACGGCATCGCCGGCGCGGATCTCTATCCCCAGGCCAGCTACCAGGGCCAGTTCGCGCGCGAGCGGTTCTCCGGCTTCCAGCCCGGCGCCCCTGCCGGCGGCGCCTCGTCGGACGTCATCACCGCCAACGTCAACGTCTCGTGGGAGATCGATCTGTGGGGGCGCATCCGCCGCCTGACCGAGGCGGCGAAGGCCCAGTACCTGGCCAGCGAGGAGGCGCGGCGCGGCGTGGCGCTCACCCTGGTCTCGGAGGTCGCCGCCGCCTACTTCGATCTGCGCCAGCTGGACGAGGACCTGGAGATCGCCCGCCGCACGACGGCGGCCTTCCACGATACCTTCGACCTGTTCAACCGCCAGCTGCAGGGCGGCGTGGCGTCGGCCCTCGAAACGTCGAACGCCGACGCGTCATGGGCCGGCGAGGCGGCGCAGGTGCCGGCGATCGAGAACCAGATCGCCGCCAAGGAAAACCAGCTGTCTCTGCTGCTCGGGCGCCCCCCCGGTCCGATCGCGCGCGGCGCGGCGCTGTACGCCCAGCCGCTGCGGGTGGAGGTCCCCGCCGGCCTGCCGGCGGCGCTGCTGCTGCGGCGGCCCGACCTGCGGCAGCTCGAGCAGCAGCTGGTCGCCGCCAACGCCAACATCGGCGCCTCCGAGGCCGCCTTCTTCCCCACCATCAGCCTCACCGGCATGTTCGGCGGCCTGAGCCCCGACCTGCGGCAGCTGCTCGGCAAGGGGCAGGCGTGGTCGATCGCGGCCGGCCTGACCGGACCGATCTTCCAGGGCGGCAGGCTGCGCAGCCAGGTCGGCGTCGCGAAGGCGCAGTTCGACCAGGCCAGGCTGCAATACGAGCAGGGGGTGACCAACGCCTTCGGCGAGGTCTCGACCGCTCTGTTCGCGCTCGAGAAGCTGGCGGCAGCCGAGCAGGAGCGCCAGCGCGCGGTGAACGCCTACAAGGAAGCGGTGCGGCTGTCGCTGCTGCGCTACAACTCGGGCCTTTCGGCCTACTTCGAGGTCATCACCGCGCAGGAAAACCTTCTCAGCGCCGAGAACGGGCTGGCCCAGGTGCGCCACGACCGCTTGGTGGCGATGGTCAACTTCTACAAGGCCCTGGGCGGCGGCTGGCAGGTGGAAGGGCCCGGGAAGCCGGTCGGAGCGCCGGCAGCCGCTGCCGCCGCGGCGGCAGCGGGGCCGGCGGCGGCGCCAGGCGCCACGGCACACCCGCGGTGACTTCCAGTAACCGAATCCTCGGCGAAGGTCACAGACGCGGGGCGCCCCTCCTGTCCCCGCCGGTTGCGCGCGGCTCACTTAGGTATAGAGGAGGGGTGTAACCCCCCAATCTACGCGCGCAGCGCACGAGGAGATCACGCATGAAGAAGCAGCAGAAGAGGATCGTGCTCGATCGCGAGACCGTTCGCCGGCT
>DATKFK010000598.1:0-3695 GCA_035544375.1 Thermoanaerobaculia bacterium | reverse complement strand
CGGACGTGGCGCACACCCGACCCGCGACGGTGCGGGTGATCACGCCGCTGCTCGGGAACTCCGAGACCTTCATCGTCCAGACCTACCGGCAGGCTGAGCAGGGCGACACCATCTTTCTCGAGCGGTCGAACCGCGACGGCAGCCTCCGCATCGCGATCCCCGCCAAAGTTGCCGACGTGATCGCCCGACAGCGCGATGCCCTCACAGCGAAGTCCCGCAGCCGCGCGGCCAAGCGAGTGGCACAGGACCGGAAGGATCGCGGCGAGACACCCGCATTCCTGCGCAAACCGTGAGGTGGCCCGCGACCGCTTCTCCGCGTCTCCCGCCGACCCGGAGGGGGACAGAAGAGATCAGGGGGTGAGGCCCGCGAACAGCCGCGGGCCTCGCCAGCATCCAGCCGCGCCTGCGGGAGTTGTACGCGCCGTGTTGTACGGAGGAATCCATGAGCAGCGGCCCCGACGATCCCTGCGTGGCGTGCATCCGCGTCCGCCGGATCTGCGCGCGGCCTGTCTGCAGGCTCGTGACCGCACCGCCCGCCCGCCCGCGGAGATCGAGCCCAGATCGTGAAGCCAGGAGGTGTCAAGTCATCGAGCGCTCGCCGCGGCGGCGAGCGCCAACACCCACGCGCCATCGCCGGATCGGCGCCAGCGCGCGTGCGAGGACTGCCCATGATCTACGAAATTCTGCTGCGTTCCGGAGCACCACCGCTCATCGTTTCTACAAAGCGAGTCCGAGTTCCAGCCGCCAGCGTCCCACCTGCCCGCCCCGCCATGGCGAAGCCGGGAATGCTGGTGATCTACGACGACCGCCACGTCGGGCGCGTCCTCGGGAGGATCGAAGCCCCCGCCGAGAACCGGGGCTGGCTCCTCGTCCTGCAGCTGGGAAGCACCGCCGACTTCGCTTGCCTGCGAACGGTCAATCCCGCGACCGTCCATGAATGCAGGCCGAACCCCAGCCGCTTCGCTCGCTGGTTCTTCCAGCCGCGCCTCCCCCTGCCCGATCTCGTGACCCATCTCGCCTCCCAGGGAGCCCTGAGCGAGGCTTGGATCGACTCGCCCCTTCGGCCCGGCGCCACGCCGGCCAGCCACCGCCCCGCTGAGTGAACCCGTCGCGACGGCGTCGGCCGCGTCCCGGCACGCCCCATGCCTTGTCCTTCTCCTCTGTTCACCCACTCCCCGCGGCGCACTCCCCTATTGTCCCGAGTTCCTCCGCGCGGCGGGTGACGCCCGCCGGGAGCAAGGTTCCCCTCCTCCTGTAAGATCGCAGGAATGGCGGGCAGCGCCAGTTGCGCGCCTAGCACCGCTGGCCAACTCTTACCCGTCACCCTCTGACATCGTCGCCATTCGCCATGACCAAGCTGCCACGCTGGAACGAGGAAGCGGTCAAGAATCGCCTCATCCTTCCCTACCTGCAACGCCTCGGCTTCGTACCGAGCGAGCTGCACTTCGAGCAGGTCGTCGAGCTGCGCATCGGGCGAAGGATGCAGCGGCTCGCCAGGTCCAGCGGGCGTCTGGACATTCGGGTCGCGCGCGGCACCAGGAATCTCTTCCTCGTTGAGACCAAAGCCGAAGGACTGGTGCTGACCGACGACGATCGCGACCAGGCGATCAGCTATGCACGCCTGCTCGAACCGATGGCCCCGGTCGTCCTGCTCACCAACGGTAGCCAGCACCGTCTCATCGATTCCATCAGCCGCCGCGACCTCGAAGAGGACGCGGTCAAAGCGGGCTCATCGGCCTTTTCCCTTGCGCTCCCTGCCGATCTGAAAGCCGCCCAGGACGAAGCCCTAGGATTCTTCCTCGGCTACTCCCGCGAGAATCTGTTGACCTTCTGCCGGCAGCAAGCCGTGGAGGCAATGCGCACACTCAAGGGCTCCGATCAGGACCGCAAGAAGAAGTACATCCCCGAGGTCTTCGTGCAACGCGAGGGCTTGATGCGTCAGGTTGCAGATTTCCTTGCCGGGCCGAAGTCGCTCTTCGCTCTCGTCGGGGAGGCCGGCACCGGTAAGACCTGTTGCCTCTGCGGACTCACTGAGTACCTCCGTGATCGTGGCCATGCCGTGCTCTTTTACCGCGGCTTCCACCTGCCCGCCGACTTACTGGGGGCGATCGCCGACGATTTCAACTGGAACTTCGCAGAGGAGCAATCCGGCCCGCAATTGCTCAGGCGACTTGAGCCGATTCTGGGTGACCAGCCCCTGATCATCGTTACCGATGCGCTCGACGAATGGGAAAGCCCCCGACGAGTGCAGGACCTCCTCACTGCCGTTCGCCGCTTCTCCGGAAGGCCCATCAAGCTCATCGTGAGTTGCAAGAGCTCAGTTTGGGGCGATTTCCGCTTCCATAGCGGTACCCCAACCGGTCTCGATGAGCACAGCTTCGCCCCTCGCCCCGACGAGCCGTACGTCGTCCTCGCGCCGCCCAACGAGATAGAGTTCTTGGACTTGGTGGTCCGCTATGCCGCCTTCTACGGCGTCACCGGCGGATTCGAGGACGCCGCATGGCGGGAAGCGCACACGAATCTGTTCCTGCTGCGCATCCTTTTCGAAGTCGCCGGGCGGCAGCACGCCGAGCACCTGACGTTCTCGTCGCTGGAGTTCTTCGAGAGCTACTACGATCAGGCGCTCGCCGCGCTTGACAGCGACAGGCGCGGAGCCGACCAGCTGCTGCAAGACGCGGCGCGCATGCTGTACCAGACAGGCCAGGAGCGACTCAATGTCTCCGACCTGCGCCGCGCGGTCAGCCTGGCTGACTTTGACCGTCTGCTCAGCCGCCTGGAGCATCAGCGTCTCTTGGAGTTGTCACAAAACTCGGGAGGCGAGGAAGTCGCCTTTTACTTCTCGCTGCTGCGGGACTACCTGGTTGCCATTCGAGTGCACCGCTGGCAAGAGCGTGCCGATGAGGAGCTCCTGGAGGCACTCGCGGCCGGTGGAGATGCCGGCGTTCATATGGCGGCAGTTGCCTTCTTCTATCGGCATGCGATCGAGCCTCAGCGCCGCCTGCTCGACGCTCCCTGCTTCGCCAACGCCGTCATCTTCACCCACCTCTACGATCAGGTCCTGCGCACCGATTTTCCCCGGCTCCGGTCGCGGTTTCCGCCCTTCACCGCAGGCGAGCTCGGCTTCGTCGGTGAGCTGGACTTGCGCGAGCGCCGTGTCTACTTCTACGGCTTTCGGCCACGGAGCACCAGCCAGGAGGAAGTCCTGTTTCTGCCCGTTGCGCACATGCGGTTCCCCGACCGCTCGAATCTGGCGGAGCTGCATGGCGCGGTAGGACTCCATCACGCGACCGACTTCCGCGCCCCCGACATCCCAGCGGAGGTCATGCAGCAAGAAATCGCCCGTACCTTGAGACGCCTGATCGACCGGGGAGACCTCGATGAGTCGAACTGCCCTGAGCTGGCGGCGGAGGTGGTGGCAACGCTGGTCGCCAGCAACCGGCAGATCTTCAGCGAGAACCGGCATGCGGCCTCGGCGGGCCCTCTATTCCCGATCGATCTCGTCGCGGTCAGGCGTTGGCTCCGCTACGAGCTCCTCCGCGAGCACTTCGATGAAGTGCGCCAGAGCGACAAGTTGAGGTCCGGCGAGATTCAAACCACCTCGCTACCAGGTGGCATCATCGGCTACGGCTGGGAACCTAGTTGGGACGATCTCGAGTGGATCGACGGTCAAACGCGAGCTCATCTCGGCGACCCCG
>DATKFK010000597.1:0-2883 GCA_035544375.1 Thermoanaerobaculia bacterium | reverse complement strand
GCGTATTCGAGCGTCCCGGCGAGGCCGCCGGCGGGCTCCTCCCAAAGCTCGAGGGTGAGGTCGAACTTGGCGGTGCCGGTGTGGACCGGCAGCGGCTCGAGGCGCAGGCCGGGCAGCTCGAGGGCGCCCAGGGGAGCGTTCTGCAGGGCCAGCAGGACCTGGACCAGGGGCATGTGGCCGGGTTGGCGCTGCGGCGCCAGCTCCTCGACGAGGCGGTCGAAGGGCAGGTCCTGGTGGGCATAGGCGGCGAGCGTGGTCTCGCGGACGGCGGCGAGCAGGGCGGCGAAGGATTCGCGGCGCTCGGGGGGTTGCAGGCGGCAGCGCAGCGCCAGGGTGTTGACGAAGAAGCCGATCAGGCCCTCGATCTCGTGGCGGCCGCGGTTGGCGACCGGCGAGCCGACGAGGAGGTCGAGCTGGCCGGTCGAGCGCGCGAGCAGTGCCGCCCAGGCGGCGAGCAGGGTCATGTAGAGGGTGGCGCCGTGGCGCCTGGCGCAGGCGTGCAGGGCGGAGCGCAGCGCCGGCGGCAGGGCGAGCGGCAGGGCGCCGCCGCGCAGGGTGGGCGCGGCGGGGCGGGGGCGGTCGCCGGGCAGGGCGATCTCGAACGCCGCGCCCGCGAGGTGGTCGCGCCACCAGGCGAGCTCTCTGGCGAGGGTGTCGCCGGTCAGCCAGCGGCGCTGCCAGCGGGCGAAATCGACGTACTGGACGGGCAGCTCGGGCAGGCCGGCAAATCCACCATCGCCGGCACTCCCGGCAGGTCGCGGCGAGGGCCGGCCGGCGGCGAAGGCGCCATAGAGCGCGCCCAGCTCGCGCAGCAGCACGCCGAGCGACCAGCCGTCGCAGGCGATGTGATGCACCACGAGCAGCAGCGCCTGGCGCCGCCCGTCCAGGCGGACGAGCAGCGCCCGCGCGACCGGACCGCGCGCGAGGTCGAAGGGGCGCCGCGCCGCGGCCGCGACGAGGCCGCTCAGCTCGCCTTCGCGCCGGGCCGGCGGCAAGGCCCGCAGGTCGGCCGCGGACAGCCGCACCCCGCCGGTGGCGACGACCGCCCGCACCGTGCGACCGTCCGCGGCGGTCGGGAACGCGGTGCGCAGGCTGTCGTGACGCCGGGCGACGGCGTCGAGCGCGCGGGCGAGCGCGGCGGCGTCGAGCGTGCCGTGCGCCAGCAGGGCGAGAGGGATGTTGTACAGGGGGCTGCCGGGCGCCAGGCGGTCGAGGAACCACAGACGCTGCTGGGCGAACGACAGCGGGCCTGCCTCGCCGCGCGGGCCGGCGGCGAGCGGCGGCGGCGCGAGACGGGTGCCGCCGTCGCCGCGCCGGCGCATCTCGATTTCGGGCGCGAGCGCCGCCACCGTCGGCTGGGCGAAGAGGCTGGCCAGCGGCAGCTCCACGCCGAGCAGGGCGCGCACGCGCGAGACCAAGCGCACGGCCAGGAGCGACTGCCCTCCGAGGTCGAAGAAGTCGTCGTGGGTCCCCACCTGCTCGCGCCCCAGGACCTCGGCGAAGATCCCGGCAAGCAGCTCCTCGATGGCGTCGCGCGGCGGCGCGAGGCCGTCGTCGCCTGCCGCCGCGCCGCCGGGATCGATCACCGCCAGGGCGTCGCGGTCCACCTTGCCGTTGACGGTCAGCGGCAGGTGCGGCAGCCAGACGGCGGCGGCCGGCACCAGCGGCTCGGGCAGGCTGTGCCGCAGGAAGTCCCTGACCGCGGGCCAGCCCGGCGCCTCGCCCGGAGGCGCCGCCGCCAGGTAGGCCACCAGCTGCCGCCGGCTCTCGTCGCCGGCCGGGTCGTGGCGCACGACGACCGCCGCGTCGCGGACCCGCGGATGCCGCAGCAGCGCGGCCTCGACCTCTGCCGGCTCGACCCGGAAGCCGCGCAGCTTCACCTGGCGGTCGAGCCTGCCGAGGAACTCGACACGGCCCGCCGCCAGCCAGCGGGCGCGGTCGCCGGTGCGGTAGAGCCGGCCGCCGGCCTGTCCGCTCGCGCCGTCGGGCCGGAACCGGTCGGCGGTCAGGTCCGGCCTTCCCCAGTAGCCGCGCGCCAGGCCGGCGCCCCCGATCCAGATCTCGCCGGCGATCCCGATCGGCGCCGGCGCGAGCGCGGCGTCGAGCAGGAAGACCTCGGTCTCCGCGATCGGCCGCCCGATGGCTGCCGTGGCGCCGACCGCGCCGGGCTGGCGCAGCTGCTGGCAGCAGGTGAAGGTGGTGTTCTCGGTCGGTCCGTAGCCGTTGACCAGGCGGGTGCCGGGCAGGCCGCGCAGCGCCTGCTGGACGTGTGCCGGCGACAGGCTGTCGCCGCCGGCGAGCAGCTCCGCGAGCGGGCGCAGCGCCGCGAGCGAGCCGTCGACGAACTGGTGGAACAGGCCGGCGGTCAGCCACAGCGTGGTGATCCCGTGGCGCGCGATGGCGGCGCCGAGCTCGGCCAGGGAAGTGCTGGCCGGCTCGGCCAGGACCAGGCGGCCGCCGTTGCCCAGGCTGCCCCAGATCTCCAGCGTCGAGGCGTCGAAGGCGAGGGGTGCCAGCTGCAGGAAGACCGTGTCCGGAGCCAGCCGCGCGTAGCGGTCCTGCCGCACCAGGCGCACCACGCCGCGGTGGGTGACGGCCACTCCCTTGGGCTCGCCGGTCGAGCCCGAGGTGTGCATCAGGTAGGCGAGCAGGTCCGGCAGGGCCGGGCCCGGAGGCCGGCGGTGGGCCGGGCAGGCGGCGAGATCCTCGCCGCCGTCTCCCAACCGCACCACGAACCCGGGCGATCGAGCCATGCGTCCGGCCAGCGCTGCCGATGCCACCACCCCGGCGGCGCCGGTCCTGGCCAGCAGCAGCGCCAGCCGCTCGTCGGGCCAGGCCGGGTCGAGCGGCACAAAGGCGCCGCCGGCCTTGAGGACCCCCACC
>DATKFK010000596.1:0-4921 GCA_035544375.1 Thermoanaerobaculia bacterium | reverse complement strand
CTGACGCCGCGGAAGAACTCGATGTAGTAGCCGAACGACTGGCGCAGGACCTCGAGCAGGATGGCGCCGAACAGACCGCCCACCAGGGCATTGCGGAAGCGCACCCGGGTGGAGGGCACCAGCCAGTAGAGCAGCGTCAGGCCGGCGACCGTCGCCAGGAAGGGAGTCAGGTGCAGCAGCACCGAGCCCCGCACCAGCTGGCGCATCGCCGGCGTCTGGCGCAAGAGGATCAGGCTCGAAAAGGTGACGCCGATCAGCAGCGGCCCCCAGAACAGCAGCAGGAAGAACGTCAGCAAGCGATACCGGAAGGGCCGGCGCCGCGTGACGTGCCAGATCTTGTTGAAGGTTTCCTCGATGGTGGCGAAGGCGAGCAGCGTGGTGCCGAACAGCGCCGCCAGGCCGACGCCGTGCATGGTCTCGGCCTGGTCCAGGAACTCCCGCAGCTTGTCGGTGAGGGTTTTCTCCGCGTAGGGAAGCACCTGGATGAAGACTTCCAGGCTCTTTTCAGGGTACTGGCTGAAGACCCGGGCACCGACGAACGAGAGGGCCGCGAGCAGCGGCACCAGCGACAGGATGGTGACGAAGGCGAGGGCCGACGCGGTCAGCAGGATGGAATCGTCGTAGCCCTGGCGCACCGTGAGCGCGAAGAAGCAGCCGAGCTGGCGGTGAAACGGCAGGCGCGGCGGCGGCACGGGCGCTGTCTTCCTGGCTGCGCTCGGCGCGCTCGGTGCGATCGGTGCGATCTGGCGGTGATCCATGGTCGGCGGTCGGCGCGTCCCTGCCCGCGGGCACCCGTGAGCGGGCTCGCCATTGCCAGCGGCCCCCGACGGCGGCGTGCTGCGGACGGAGGGCCGGAGTCTAGCCTATCGCCACCGGCGGCTCGGCGCGGGGCGCAGGCGCGGGGCGCCAGGCGCGGGTCGTCATCCCCGGCTGGTCGCGGTGCGGCACGAATTCTGCTACAAACGGAGGCAACGGGACGCTGCGCCGGCTGCGCCGAGCCGTGGTGTCCTGCATCAACGTCTCACAGGCGGAAACCTACGGAGGCAATCATGGCCGATTCTGGCTTGGGTGAAAGTGCCGAAAAGGCAGCGGAGGCAGTGGCCGAGAGCGTCGCGGCGGCGCGGGAGAAATTCTCGCGCCTGAGCGACGACATGCAGCACCGTTACCGGCAGGTTTCGAAGGACCTGCGCCGCGGTGCGGAGAAAGCGGGCAAGGAGGTCCGGAAGGGAGCCGAAGCTGCCCGCGAGACCTATCGCGACACCGCCAACAAGGTGCAGAAGAGCTACAAGCGCACGCGCTCCGAGGTCAAGCGCATCGGCCGCGACGTGGGCGAGTACGTGCGCGAGAACCCGGGCAAGGCGGTGCTGATCGCCGCGGGCATCGGGTTCCTGGTCGGGCTGGTGGTGCGGCGCCGCGACAGCGACGAAGACTAGGAATCGATTTCGGCTGCGCGGTCCGGTCACCGGTATACTTCCCGGCACGCTCTCGGGGGGCCGGCCTGAAGGCCGGTCTACCGAGAGCCCATCAGCGGCCGGCAGCCCGCGGCCGGCGAGTTCTTCCTGCAGCGGCAGGTTCTACAGCCAGGTGACCTGAGGGGGAGCGGCGAATGCCCGAATCGTTCTCGTCGAAGGCCGAAGCGGTCGTCAACGACCTGCTCGACTCGGTGTTGCCCGAAGGCCTGGACTGGAAGGAACTGGTGCGCTCCTACCCGGTGCCGGCCCTGGCGGTGGCGGCGCTGGGCGGCTTCCTGGTGGGGCGCGCGCACGGCCCCGCCATCGTCGGCGCGGTATCGAGCTTCGCCGCGGCCGAGGTGGCGAAGAACGTCAGCTCGCTGCTGGGCCAGGAGCTCGAGAGCTGAGCGGCGGGGGGAACGGGACGCCCCCTCCCCTTCGCTTCGGCCAACCGCTAGCGGGACACTAGCCTTCGCCCCTCGCGGTCGCGGACCTCGCCGGCGCCACCGTGCCCATCCTGCTCCACTGCTCCGACGTCCACTTCGGACCGCCCCACCTCCCGAACGTCGCCGAGGGTTTTCTCGCCCTGATCGACAGTCAGCGTCCGGACCTGGTGGTGATCTCGGGCGATTTGACCCAGCGCGCCAAACCGGAGCAGTTTGTCGAGGCCCGCCGCTTCGTCGATCGCATCCCGGTGCCGAGCCTGGTGGTCCCCGGCAACCATGACGTACCCATGTACAGAGTCTGGGAACGGGTCTTCGACCCCTTCGGCGCCTACCGTAAGCACTTCAGCAGCGATCTCGAGCCGGTCTACCGTGACCGCGAGATGCTGGTGATTGGCATCAACACCGCCTTCAACTGGACAATCAAGGGCGGACGCATCACCTCCCACCGCCTCCGGGAGGTGGGCGAGCTGCTGGCGGCGGCGCCGGGCCAGCTGTTCAAGGTGGTGGTGCCGCACCACGACCTGATCCCGCCGCCCAAGCTCGAGCGCCCGCGGGTGCTCGCCAATTCCCGCCGGGCCATGGCGCTGTTCGCGGCCAGCGGCGTGGACCTCGTCCTCTCCGGACATCAGCATCAGGCCTACATCGGCACCTCCGAGGAGTTCTACCCGCAGGGCACGCCGCCGGTGATCGTCGTGCACTCCGGGACCACCACTTCCAGCCGTGGCCGGGGCGGCGAGCGCCACCTGAACACCTGCAACCGCATCGAGTTCGACGCCGGGTCGCTGACGGTGTCGCACTATGCCTGGCAGCCGGCCCTGGACCGCTTCGCCGAGCAGAGCCGGCACTGGTACCCGCGCCGGCAGATCTCCCCCTACACCCTCGAGGCCATTGCGGGAACGCCTGCGGCCCCCGCTGCCCCCGCCGTTCCCGCTGCCCCCGCCGTTCCCGCCGCCCCGCCATCTGCGCCGGCCGCCCCTTAGCCTCCCGCGAGGTATCATGTCAACGCCTTAATACCAGCTATCGAGGAGACGTTAGATGGGCGAAGAGCAGGGCGAAGGGCAGCGGGACGAGCGCGACTGGGAGATCGCCAGGATCCTGGAAAGCAACGAGGAGGCGGTCCTGGTCGCCGGGTTCCTCCACAGCAGCGGCATTCCGGCCCAGGTCGAGTCGCTGCACGTCGAGGAGCTGCCGGTCAATCTCGGCGGGCTCGGCGAGGTGCGGGTGCTGGTGCCGGCAGACCGCCTGGAGGAGGCGCGGGCGCTGCTCGACGCCAGCGAGGCCGCCGCCGGCGATGCCGGCGACGTCGCCGAGTCGGGCAACGAGGAACCGGCCGAGTGAGCACGCTCGAGGGCGGCCAGCGCGTTGGCCGCTACCGCATCATCCGGTTCCTCGGCGCCGGGGCGATGGGCGAGGTCTACCTCGCCGACGACCCTCACATCGAGCGCCGCCTGGCGATCAAGACGGTGCGCCTGGCGGGCGGCCGGCCCCAGGACGTCGAGGACCGCAAGCGGCGGCTGTTGCGCGAGGCGAGGGCCGCCGGGCGCCTGCTGCACCCCAACGTGGTGACGCTGTTCGACACCGGCGAGGAAGACGGGCTCCTGTACCTGGCCTTCGAGTTCGTCGAGGGTTGCGACCTGGCCACCCGGCTGGACTCCGGCCAGCCGCCGAGCCTGCGCGAGGTGCTGCGGATCGTGCGCCAGGTCGCCGATGCCCTGGACTATGCCCACCGCCAGGGCATCATCCATCGCGACATCAAGCCCAGCAACATTCTCATCGATACCGCCGGCCACGTGAAAGTCGCGGACTTCGGCATCGCCAAGGTCGCCGGCCAGAACACCGAGCTGACCATGGCGGGGTCGGTCATGGGCAGCCCGCAATACCTCTCGCCCGAGCAGATCCGCGGCGACGAGCTGGACGGGCGGAGCGACGTGTTCTCGCTCGGCGTGGTGCTCTACGAGCTGCTGTCCGGACGGCGGCCGTTCGACGGCGAGACCATCACCACCCTCGTCTACCAGATCCTGCACAAGGACCCCTCGATCTCCGAGCTGCGGGCGGTGCCGCTGCGCCTCGACCAGCTGCTTCACCGCATGCTCGCCAAGGACCGCCAGGACCGCCTCGCCACGGCGGGCCTGGTGGCCGAGGAGCTGGCGGCCATCGAGCGCGAGCTTCCCGAGGAGACGCTCGCAGCGCCGGCCGCCCCGGCGGACGCGGCGCTGGACGTCACCCGGGTGATGTCGTCGCGCTCCGTCGCCGCCCAGCGGGCGAGGTCCGCGGAGCTCTCGGCACCGGGCGCCGGCGCGGGTACCGCGCCGCCGATGCTCCAGCCGACGGCGCCCGGGTGGGGGGCTGCGGCGGCGGCCCCGGGGGCGCCCGCGACGGCGGGTGCGCCGCTGGCGCCAGCCGCGACGGCCCACCCGTCGGGTGCGCGTCTCCCTACCGGGGTGGCGCCATCGCCGGCCACGGGAGCCGCGGGCGCGGCGGTTCCGAGCCCGGCCGCGACGGCGCCTCGCCCGCTCGCTCCGCCGGCGGCCGCGGTGGCGGCGCCGGCTGCTCGGCGCTCCGCCGGCGCGCGGGTCTGGCTGGTGCTGGCCGCGGTGCTGCTGCTCTTCTGCGGGGTGGTCGGGGCGGGCGCGCTCTGGTTCTGGCAGCATTACCTGCGGGGGTCCGGTCAGGAGCTGAGCCGGCTTGCTTCGTCGCCTCCCTCCCCTCCCCCGTCCTCTGCGTCGTCCTCGTCCCCGTCTTCCGCGTCGACTGCCGCGGTGCCGGCGCCTTCGCCGGCCGCGAGCGGCGGGACAGAGAGCGCGGCGCCCCCTGCGGCCCCGGCAACCCGGGTGGACCAGCCGCAGCCGGCCGTGGCGGCCGCACCGGCGGGCAGCGGCGGCCGCGGTATCGCCGAGGGCACGGGAGCGGGGGCCACGGCGAGCGCGGGCAGCGTCGCCGGCCCCTCGGCATCCGGGTCGCGCGGTGTCGCCGGCTCCTCGGCATCCGGGTCGCGCGGCGCGGCGGCCCGCGGGCAGCAGGCGC
>DATKFK010000595.1:0-2581 GCA_035544375.1 Thermoanaerobaculia bacterium | reverse complement strand
GCGCCCGCCTCGATGAGGTCCGATCCGGGGTCGGCTCGGTCATCATCGTCGAGGGAAGGGCTGGGCTGGGCAAGACCCGGCTGCTGGAGGCGTGCGCGTCGATGGCGGCCGAGCGTTCTTTCCGGGTCGGACGCGCAGCGGCGGAGCCTCATCGCCGAGCAACAGGGCTTGACGTGCTCTTGGATGCGCTCTTCGGCGGCGACGACCCCCTCCTTGCGCGCAAGGCCCTGGGCGATCTGCACGCGTCCCCTGAGCAGCGGTTCTGGTTGCTTCAGGACCTCCAGGCGCTGATCGAAAGGGCGGCACTGCGAGGTCCTTTGCTCATTTGCCTCGACGATCTGCACTGGGCCGGAGACGCATGCGCGGTAGCGATCCGGCACCTACAGAAACAGCTTGCCTCCCTGCCCGTCGGCTGGGTGATGGCGTTCCGCCCAGACCAGGGCCCTCCCTCGCTGCAAAGCGCTAAGGACCAGCTGGAAGATGGGGGGGCCGAGGTGATCAGGCTCGGCCCGCTGGGGCGTGAGGCCGTCGTGGAGATCGCCACCGACGTCCTTGGCGGCGAGCCCGGCGATGAACTTTTGCGGAAGGCCGAGCAGGTCCGGGGAGATCCGTTCCTGCTTATCGAGTTCTTCCGCGGCTTGCAGGACGACCGCATCGTCACGATGGAAGCCGGCCGGGCGAGGCTCCTGGAAGACCGTATGCCCAGACGCATTAGCGACAACATGCGTGTTCGGCTGCTGCGGATGTCCCCGGCCGCAAGCCGGGTGGCGACACTGGCGTCGGCGCTAGGCATGCGGTTCTCCGTCCACGAACTGGCCGAGTTGGGCCGCATGCCGATCACGGAGCTGCTTGACCCGATCAAGGATCTTGTCCAGGCTGACATCTTGACCGAGAGCGGCGACCGGCTGGCATTCGGCCACGACTTGATCCGCGAGGCGGTGCGGGCCAGTTCCTCGGTACCGGTTCGCCGGGCGCTTGACCGTCAAGCCGCCGACGTGCTCCTATCCCAAGGCGCGCTTCCCGTCGAGGTCGCGCAGCAACTCGCCGACTGCGCCGAGCCGGGTGACGAAGCCGCCATCGCGATCTTGCTCGAGGCGGCGGGCAATCTTAGGTCGAGCGACCCGGCCACTTCCGCCGCGCTGGCCGGCCGAGCGCTCGAACTGTCGCCTTCGCGACACGCACTCCACGGTCCCCTCGTCGCGACGCGCGCGGTTGCCCTCTTCGCCGCAGGCCTGCTCGACGAGGCCACGCGATTTGCCGCCTCGGCTCTGCGACAGGCATTGCCTGCCGAGGAAGAGGCTACGGTGCGCCTGGCGGTAGCCGGCATCTTTGACCTGCCTTCTGATGTGCGGGCAGACAATACCCGCGCGGCGCTGGCATTGCCCGGGCTCTCGGCCGACACCCGTGCCCTGCTCTGGGCCGCGCTGTTCCACAATCTGGTGGTGGCCGGGCGAACGGAAGAGGCAAGCGAGCTATACCCGCAGGCCCGCGATGCCGTGCGCGGCGGCCGCCACCGGATCGGCTGGTTCACGCTGGAGCTGGCCCGGTCCGCCCTTCAGTATCAGCTGTCGGACGTCTCCGGGGCTCTTGAAATCATCGCTGCCGCTCAGCGGGACGGGCCCCCTCGCCAAGACGACGCCAGGGTGCGGATGGCGGACAACTTCAAGGCGACGTTCCTCGTTGCGCTCGACCGTTTTGACGAGGCGTTTGACTTGGTGGAAGACGGTATTGCCGGGGCCCAGAGGGACCGTCAGAACTGGGCGCTGCGGATGTTCGAGACCTGGAAAGGCCGACAACTGCTGCAAAAGGGGCGGCTGGCGGAGGCGGCCGTGGCGCTTGAGGGCCCCTCCAGTCTGGAGGACGCCGACCGGCTCGTCCCGAGGGAGGCTCTCAACTTGGTCGCGCTGGGCAGGCTGAAGATCCACGGCGGCGACAACGCCAGCGCCCACGAGGTCGCGGAGATGGCCAAGCTGATGCTACGAGCCAGCGCACCGGTCGTCCAGCATCACGGCGCCTGGTACCTGGCGCTGCACGCGATGTCTCTCGGTAACGCTGACGAGGCCCGCGCCTGGCTTGGCGCCTGCGGTCACGCCGATCGCCTGAGGCTGTTCCCCTTGTTCCCCTTCGAGATAGAAGACGATCCGCAACTGGTGCGGATCGCGGTGGCGGTCGGTGACGGGCAACTTGCCGAGCACACCGTCGAGCAAGCAGAGCGCCGCCGTGACCTCAACCCTGGCGTCGTCTCTTTCCAGGCAGCGGCCGCACACGCCCGAGGGCTATGGCAGGGCTCGGCGCACGAACTGCAGAGCGCAGTCTCGCTCTTCGCCGGCGGACCGCGCCCGCTGGCAACGGCGTCCGCACTCGAAGACCTCGGACGCCTGCAGGCGTCAGCGGGCGCCACCGCTGACGCAATTCGCTCATTCGATCGCGCCCTGGCGATTAACGCGCAGATCGGCGCCAGCTGGGATGCGGCGCGGGTACGCGGCCGGCTCAGGCAGCTGGGCGTTTTGCGGCGCATTGCCAGTCCGAAGCGCCCAGTCAGCGGCTGGGAAGCTTTGACCAGCACGGAAACGTCCGTCGC
>DATKFK010000594.1:0-3324 GCA_035544375.1 Thermoanaerobaculia bacterium | reverse complement strand
GGCATGCCGAGCACCCGGTCGGCGCGGTACCTGAGCAGGCGGCCGGCACCCAGGTACCGCGGCACGCCGAGAGCGGCCGCCCGCTCGGCCAGCGTGCAGCCGAGATCTCTCGCCTGTTCCGCGGCGCCTTGGAGGAGCGCGAGCTCGCAGGACACGAGGCAGTGCCGCAGCTCCAGCCGCCAGCCGAATACCAGGTCGCCGCCGAGCAGCGACAGTGCCTCCGCCAGCAGGGACTGCGCGCCGTCCGCATCGCCGGCGTGCACGCTGTGCTCGGCCATGTCCTGCAGCGCCGCGATGACCACCTCAGGTGTGCCCTGCCGCCGCCCTATCTCCAGCGCCTCGTGGTGCAGGTCAAGACCTTCGGTCTGGGCGCCAAGGTTGCGCAGCACCCAGCCGGCGAAGTTCACCGCGCGGCCGCCGAACCTCGGCGCCTGCCGGCGTTCCACCTCCGCGTCGTACCGGGTGAACGCCGCGAGCGCGGGCACCGGGCGGCCCGCCACGGCATGCGCGTGCCCGGTGAACAGCAGGGCGTGCAACGTGGCCGAGGTGTGCTCGGCGCCTAGCTCGCCGCGGGTGGCCGGGCGCAGCAGGGCAAGCGCGTCATCCGCCCGGCTCTGATGAGACCTGATCACGCCCAGCCACGCGGCGGCGGTCACCCGGTCGGAGCCGTGGGCGAGGGACAGCGCCTCGCCGAGCTGCGTCTCCGCGCCGGACAGGTCGCCGGCGGCGTGCCGGGTGCGGCCGCCTACCGCGAGGCAGCGCGCCCGGGTGGCCGGGTCGGCCGCGGCCAGCGCCCCGTCGTCGGCGAACTGTGTCGACTGGGCGAAGCGCCGCCCGAAGTACGACGCCCACGCGCCGACCTCAAGCGCCGCCGGGCCGGCCGGCAGCGCCCGCTCCACGTCGCTCAGTGCCTCCTGGTAGCGCCCGCGGCGGGTGCGGACCCTGGCCCTGGCCAGCCATCCCCGCGGATCGGGATGCAGGCTGAGCGCGTCGTCGAGCAGCGCCTCGGCGGCCGCGTGGTCGAACCGCTCGGCCGCGCGCGCCGCGGCGTGGCGCAGCGCCCTGGCAGCCAGCTCGAGGTCTCCGCCCAGCCGGGCGTGGCGGGCCACGGTCAGGGGGTCAGCCGCCGGGCGGCGGGCGAGCACCCGGCCCGCCTGCCTGTGCAACAGCGCGGCCCGGCCTGCCGTGGTGCCTGCTGACAGCGCCTCCCGCACCAGCTCGTGCCGGAATCTGAACGTCCCGTCGTCGTCCGCCAGGAATCGCCCGGCGGCGGCTCGTTCGGCGTCGTCGAGGAGCGAGACGACGGGGCGGCCCAGCACGGCGGCGAGCAGGTCGATGTCCAGCTCGGTACCGAGTACCGCACCGGTACGCAGCAGCATCCCGGCGGGGCCGAGCTCGTCGCACCGGGCGGACACCGACTCGACCAGCGACGCGGGCAGCTCCGCGCCCGCTGGCTGCTGGGCCAGCTCGGTGAGGAAAAGCGGGTGCCCCTTAGCCCGCGCGTAGAGTTCGCTGACACGGGCCGGCCCGACCAGTTCGGCCGCCGCGGCCTCGCTGAGCGCGTCAAGGTGGAGGCGTGCGTCCGCCGCCGGAGCATCGCCTTCGCCGGGCCGGACCGCCAGCACGACGGCAAGGGGGATGGCCTCCCGCTGGACGAACCGCACCCAGTCCCGCAGGGGTTGGCCGCCCAGGTGCGCGTCGTCAATGACGATGACCAGCGGTCCGCGTTCGGCCAGTCGCCGCAGGACCCGGACCAGGACCGCGTACAGCACCGCCGGGCCGAGCATGCTGTCCGCGAGCATCGGCTGCTGCGAGGCGGGCGTGGCGTCCAGCAGCGGGCCGAGCAGCTGCCCGTCGCCGCCCAGCAGGTCGGCGGCTGTCTCGCTGCCCAGCCTTCGCAGCAGTCTGGCGAGTGCGTCGAGCAGCGCGTCGAGCGGCATCGCCCGGTCGAGCGGCCCGCAGGATGCCAGCAGCACCGTGTCGCCCGTGGCGGCCCGCCGGCTGGCCCAGGAGCGCACCAGCGTGGTCTTGCCGATGCCTGGCTCTCCGTCGATGACGACCACCTGGACCGAGGCCTCGCCGTGGGCGCGCATCGCGACCGCGTCCAGGTGGGACAGCTCGCCGTCGCGGCCGACCAGGCCCGCCGTCGGCGAGGTTGCCGGCCGGGCCGGCGCGGCGAGGTCGCCGCGCAGGATGGCGAGGTACAGCTCGGCGGTCTCCGGCGACGGGTCCGCGCCCAGCTCGTCGGCGAACCGCTCCCTTGCGGCGGCGTAGCGGGACAGCGCGGCTGCCGCCTGGCCGCCGAGCACGTACGCCCGGAGCAGCAGGCGCAATGCGACCTCGTCGTAGGGGTCCCGCTCCAGTGCGGCGGTCGCGGCGTCCCCGGCGCCCACCCAGTCGCCCGCCGCAAGCAGCGCGGAAGCCGCGACCCGCCTCGCACGGCTGATCAGCCGGTCCAGTTCGCCGCGCCTGAGCCGGGCCCACTCACCAGGTACCGGGACGGACCCTGCGCTGTCCAGCAGCGACAGCGCGACGCGGACCGCGGCGGCCGCACCGGTCACATTCCCCGCGCCTTGCCGCCGCTCCGCCTCGTCGGTGAGCGCGGCCAGCTCGGTGGCGTCGAGCCAGTCGGCGCGCAGCAGGTAGCCGCCATCCCGGTGCTCGATCCGCTCCTTGCCGAGCACCGAACGCAGGCGGCTCATCAGCACCGCGAGCTGCTCGCCCGGCCGGGCCGGCGGATCATGCTCCCACAACGCGTCGACGAGCACGTCCGACGGCACCACCTGCCCGGCGCCGAGGGCCAGGTGCTGCAGCGCCAGCCGCGCCTTCCTACTGCCGAGTGCTTGCGGCTCGACCCCGTCCACGCCGAATTCGCCGAGCACGCGGACGGCCAGCGACTTCATGCGGCTATCAAACATCGGCCACGGCGCGCGCTGCAATCTGGTTGCAAGCGCCGTCGGCCACGCTGAAGGACAGGACGAGTCAACGGAGGTCATCGTGAGCGACAAGGCAGAGCAGAAGAGGTTCGGAACACCGGACGAGACCCGCACGTTCGAGCGGGGCACCCTTGACCTGCTGCGGATCGGCGGCGCCGAGATCGGCAGGCTTACCCTGCAGCCCGGCTGGCGCTGGTCCGAGCACGTGAAGCCGCTGGCCGGGACCGAGCTGTGCGAAGCGCCGCATTTCCAGTACCACGTGAGCGGCACGCTGCACGTCGTGATGGCCGACGGCGCCGAGTTCGACGCGAAGCCCGGCGATGTCACCGCGCTGCCGCAAGGCCACGACGCCTGGGTGGTCGGCGACGAACCGGTGGTCGTGGTGGAC
>DATKFK010000593.1:0-4254 GCA_035544375.1 Thermoanaerobaculia bacterium | reverse complement strand
CCTGCCGCCAGTAACGGAGCTGCGGCGCGAGCGCTTCGCCGGTCAGCCACTGCCGCTGCCAGCGGGCGAAGTCGAAGTACTGGATCGGCAGCTCGGGAAGCGGGCCGGGTGCGTCGAGCAGCCCCGGCGGCGCTCGCCGGGCAGCCGGCAAGGCGGCGTAGAGCGCCGCCAGCTCGCGCAGGAAGACCGTCACCGACCAGCCGTCCGCGACGATGTGATGCAGCACCAGGACGAGCAGGTGTCGCTCCGGGCCCAGCCGCAGGAGGGCGGCGCGCAGCAGCGGCCCGGTGGCGAGATCGAACGGGCGGCGGCCGAATCTCGAGCCGAACGCTCGGCCGGTGGCGGCTGCCGCCTCTCCGAGCGGCGCCAGGTCGATCAACGGCAGCTCGACCGCGCGCGCGGGCAATACCAAAGGCGACGGCCTCCCGGCGGCGAGCGGGTAGGCCGAGCGCAGCACGGCGTGGCGGCGCACGATCTCCTCGAGGCTTCTGGCGAGCCGCGCCGGGCTGAGCGCGCCGCTCAAGCGCAGCGCGCCCGCGACGTTGTAGGCGGCGCTGTCCGGCGCCAGCTGCGCGAGGAACCAGATCCGCTCCTGGGCGTAGGAGAGGACGAGATCATGGTGGCTCTCCGGCAGGCGCACCGGCGGCAGGCGCCGCGGGATCGGGGACAGGGTGGGCCTGGCGAGGCCCGCGCTGCCGCCGAGCGCGCCTTCGACCTCGCGCGCCATCGCCGCGAGCGTCGGGCGCTCGAACACCCGCCGTAGCGGCAGCTCCGCTCCCAGCTCCTCGCGCACCCGCGAGACCAGGCGCGTGGCCAGCAGCGAATGGCCGCCGAGCGCGAAGAAGTCGTCACCCGGCCCGATCGCCGCGCCGCCCCCGCCGGCTGCCGCCGAGGGCCGCCTTGGCCCCAGCAGCTCCGCCCAGAACCCGGCCAGCAGCTCCTCGACCGGAGTGCGGGCAGCGAGCTGTCCCGCCGCCAGCTCGGCGTGCCGCGGCGCCGGCAGCCACTCGGGCTCCGGCAGGGCGTCGCGGTCCACCTTGCCGTTGGCGGTCAGCGGCAGGGCCGCGAGGAGCACCACCGCCGCCGGCAACGAGTGGTCCGCCAGGCGCTCGGCCAGGAAGCCGCGCAGCCCGGCCGAGGTCACCTGGGATCCCGGCCGCGCCACCACCCAGGCCGCCAGCCGCCGGTCGCCAGGCCCCGCCTGGCGGGCCGCCACCACGCTCTGCTCCACGCCGGGGTGGCGGGCCAGGTGGGCCTCGACCTCTCCCGGCTCGATGCGGAAGCCGCGGATCTTGACCTGCCGGTCGATGCGGCCGAGGAACTCCAGGTCCCCGCTCGGCAGCCAGCGCGCCAGGTCGCCGGTCCGGTAGAGGCGGCCACCCGCGGCACCGCGTCCATCGGCAAACGGGTCGGGGACGAAGCGCTCCGCCGTGAGATCCGGGCGGCCGAGGTAGCCGCGGGCCAGGCCGTCGCCGCCGGTCACCAGCTCGCCGGGCACCCCCACCGGCACCGCCTGGCCCTGGCGGTCCCACAGGTAGACGGTGCTGTTGGCGATCGGCCTGCCGATCGGGACCGAGGGCGGCGCGGCGCCCGTCTTGGAGGGCGGCGCGGCGCCCGCCTCGGAGACCGCCGTCATGCCCATCATGCGATGACAGGAGGTGAAGGTGGTGTTCTCCGTCGGCCCGTAGGCGTTGATCAGCAGGCAGCCGGGCAGCTCCTGCAACGCCCGCCGCACGTGCGGCGCCGACAGGACGTCGCCGCCGGTCAGCAGCTGGCGCAGGCAGCCCAGGCTCTCCACCCGGCTCTCGACCATCTGATGGAAGAGGCCGGCGGTCAGCCACAGGGTGGTGACTCCGCCGCGCCGCAGCGCCTCGCCCAGCTCGCGCAGGTCCGGCGGCCCCGGCGCGAACAGCTCCAGCCGGCCGCCGCCCAGCAGCGGCCCCCAGATCTCCAGGGTGGAGGCGTCGAAGGCCAGCGGCGCCACGTGCAGCCACACCTGGCCGGGGCCGCAGTCGGCGAACCCAGCCTCCCGGACCAGCCGGACCACGCCGCGATGGACCGCCGCCACGCCTTTGGGAGCGCCCGACGAGCCCGACGTGAACATCACGTAGGCGAGGCTCTCCGGACTGGCGCCCACCTCCGGCGGGTCGAGGTCGGCCGCGCTTTCGCCGTCGAGCTCCCGGCCGCCGCCGAGCGGGAGCGACACGAGGTCGCCGCCGAGCCGTCCAGACGCGGGACGGGCCCGGTCGGGAGCGGTGAGGAGCACCCGCGCTCCGGTCTCGGCCAGGAGGGCCTCCTGGCGAGGCCATGGCAGGCCCGGGTCGAGCGGCAGGTAGGCCCCGCCGCTCTTGAGCGTTCCCAGCAGCGCCACCACCATGGCCGGCGAGCGCGGCAGCCCGAGCGCCACCAGCGCCTCGGGTCCCACCCCCAGGCGGCGCAGGCGCCGCGCCAGCTGGTTCGAGCGGCGGTGGATCTCGCCGTAGGTCAGCTGCTCGGCGCCGGCAGCCACCGCCACCGCGTCCGGCCGGCGTAGTGCCTGGGCGGCGAACAGCTCGTGGACCAGGCTCTCCCGGGGATAGGCGGCGGCGGCCCCCGACCACTCCGCCAGCAGCTGGTGGCGCTCGCCGGCGCCGAGCAGCGGCAGCTCGTCGATGCTCCGCGGCGGCGATGCGGCGCCGGCCGCCACCGCCGCGAGCAGACGGCCGTACTGCTCCGCCAGGCGCCTGACCGTCGCCGCGTCGAACAGGTCGCGGCTGTACTCGAACGACAGCGCCAGGCCGGCGGGGGTCTCGGCCGCCTGCACCAGGAGGTCGAACTTGGCGGTCTCGATCGGCAGCTCGCAGAGCTCCATCGCCAGCGAGTCCCGGTGGGCGCCCGGCGGACCGGCCGCGCCCGCCGGCACCTCGACGCTCGTGGCGGTCGTCGCGTTCTGCAGCGCCAGCGCCACCTGGAACAGCGGCGTCGCCGCCAGGTCGCGCCGCGGCGCGAGCGTCTCGACCAGCTTCTCGAACGGCAGCTCCTGGTGCGCGTAGGCGCCCAGGCTCACCTGCCGCACCGCGGCCAGAAGCTCCGGGAAACCGGGCCTCCTGCCCCCCGGGGACGGCGCCAGCCGGGCGAGGTCCGAGCGCAGCGCCAGGGTGTTGACGAAACAGCCGATCAGCCCCGCGATCTCCAGCCGTTCGCGGTTGGCGATCGGCGCCCCGACCACCAGGTCGTCCTGGCCGGTGACGCGATGCAGCAACACGTCCAGCACCGCGAGCAGGGTCATGAACAGCGTCGCGTCCGCCTGCCGCGCGGTGCGCCGCAGCGCCGCGGCGAGCTCCGGGGGCACCCTCCGGGAGATGGCCGCGCCGCGGAAGCTCTGCACCGGTGGCCGCGGCCGGTCGGCCGGCAGTGCGAGCTGCGCCGGGGCCTCGGCCAGCGCCTGCTGCCAGTAGGCGATCTGTGCCGCCAGCGCCTCGCCGGCCAGCCAAGCGCGCTGCCAGCGCACGAAGTCGGAGTACTGGATCGGCAGCTCGGCGAGCGCCGGGGGCTCGCCGGCGGCGAAGGCGGCGTAGAACGCGGCCAGCTCGCGCAGGAAGACCGTCACCGACCAGCCGTCGCCGACGATGTGATGCAGCGCCAGGACGAGCAGGTGCTCCGCCGCCGCCGGCGACGGATCCTCACCGCCGCCCGGCACGCGGAGGCGCAGCAGGGTGGCGCGCAGCAGCGGCCCGGCGGCGAGGTCGAACGGCTGTCGGCCGAGCCTGGCTCCCAGGGCGATGGCCGCCGCGCCGGCGCCCCCTGCCAGCGCCGACAGGTCCACCACCGGCAGCTGCACCGCCAGGCGCGGCAGCACCACCTGCACCGGCCGGCCCCCGGCCGCCGGATAGACCGAGCGCAGCACCTGGTGGCGCCGCACGATCTCGTTGAGGCTCCTGGCAAGCGCCGGCACGTCGAGCCTGCCGCGCAGGCGCACGCCGCCGGGCAGGTTGTAGGCGGCGCTGCCCGGGGTCAGCTGGTCCAGGAACCAGAGGCGCTCCTGCGAGAAGGAGAGGGCGGCATCCGCCTGCCCGCCCGCCAGCACTCCGGGCGCCGCCGGGTTGGGACCCAGAGGCTCCAAACCATCGGCCGGGCCGGCGATCTCGGCGCCCGCGCCCGCACCCCCCGCGCCCCCCGTGCCGACCGTGCCCCCCATGCCGATAACCGCCGAGATCTCGGCCGCCAGCGCCGAGAGCGTCGGATGCTCGAACACCCGCCGCATCGGCAGCTCCA
>DATKFK010000592.1:0-11130 GCA_035544375.1 Thermoanaerobaculia bacterium | reverse complement strand
GCCGGTCTCGGCACCTGGCTCGGCCTGGTCCTGGCCGCCGCCGGCCGCCTCGCCCTGGTCTTCACCATGCTGGGCATCTTCGCCGCGGTCTACCTGCTGCACGCCTGACTGTCGGGGGAGCGCGCGAGCATGACCCTGGATCCACGGCAGCAGGCGGCGACGGACGAGGAGCAGCTGCGGCTGCTGTCGATTTTCTACATGGTCTATGGCGGTCTCGCCGCCGCCCTCAGCCTCATCGCCCTGTGTTTCGTGTTCGCCGGGCTCGTCCTGGCCGCCGGCGGCGCCGCCTGGTGGAGCCCGTCGGAGGAGCAGGCAGGCGCGGCGATCGCAGGCTGCTTCTTCGCCGCCGCGGGGAGTGCCTTCTTCGTGCTCTTCGGGATCACCGCGGGGCTCAGGATCCTGGTCGGGTTCGCCCTGCGCCGCCACCGCTACTACATCCTGTGCCTGGTGGCGGCCGTCCTCACCAGCCTCTCGATCCCGCTCGGCGCCCTCCTGGGCGTCGCGACACTCGTCGTCCTCATGCGCCCCTCGGTGGAACGCCTGTTCAGCGGCCAGCCGCCCTTGGCGCAACCGCCCGACACAGCGGCGCCGCCGGTCGTCGCGGCGCCCTGAGCAGCGGCGCGCCGGCGGCATGCAGACTCCTGGTCACGCGCCGGCGACCAGCGGCTCGATGCAGTCGGGGGCGTCGTGGTCCGCGTGATTGACCGCTCGGCTCACCGGCGTGGCCTGCCAGCCGGCCTCCGGGGCGGGCGCCAGGAGGGTCTGGAGAACGGCGGTGTTGCGGTTGGCGGGGTCCAGCCAGGCGGCGAAGTCCTTGGGGTCTAGGATCGCCGGCATGCGGTCGTGGAGGGGGCGCATCAGGCCATTCGGCGCGGTGGTGATGATGGTGAAGGTCTCGACCCGGCCGGCGTCCGGGCTGCGCCAGGAAGACCATAGGCCGGCGAAGGCGAAGGGGCGGCGGTCCTGGCGGTGGATCAGGTAGGGCTGCTTGACCTTGGCGTCGAGCTTCTTCCACTCGTAGAAACCGTCGGCCGGCACCAGGCAGCGCTTGCGCGCGAAGCTGTCGCGGAAGGCGGGCTTGTCGACGAGGCTCTCGGCGCGGGCGTTGATCAGGCGGTTGCCGATCTTCGGGTCCTGGGCCCAGTAGGGGATCAACCCCCAGCGCAGGGCGGCGAGAGTGCGCGGCGCACCCGGCGCGGCGACGCGCACGACGGCGGCCTCCTGGGTCGGCGCCAGGTTGTAGCGGGGCAGGATCGGAGGGACGTCGACCAGCTCGAAGAGCTCGGCGACGACCTCTCCCGGAGCGGTCAGCGTGTAGCGTCCGCACATCTCAAGCGTTCTCCTCGTGCGAATCATCGGGTCCGCCGGCGCCGGCGGCGCTTCGCCGCGCCGCCGCCGGCCGCCACTCGCCGCCCACGGCGGTGGCGACGATCGCCCCGTCGCCGGCCCCGAAGATCAGGGTTTCGGGCAGCGTCTCCGGTTCCCAGCCGGCGAGCGCCGGATGGTCCAGGTCGATGGCCACCAGGTCCGCCCAGCACCCCGCCGCCAGCTCGCCGCAGGGCAGCCCCAGGGCGCGGGCGCCGCCGGCGGTGGCGGCGCGCAGCAGGCCGGGGGCCACCGCTCCGTCGCCGTCGCGCAGCAGGCCGCGGCTCTCGGCGCGCAGCCGCTGGCCGTACTCGAGCCAGCGCATCTCCTCGAGCATCGAGATCCGGGCGTTGGAATCGGTGCCCAGGCTGATGCGGTCCCCCCGGCGGTGGCAGGCGGTGAGATCGGCGAGACCGTCGCCCAGGTTGGCCTCCGTCAGCGGGCACACGCAAACCGTGCCGCCCGCGAGCAGGAAACGCTCCAGGTCCTCGGGAGCGGTGTGCGTGCAGTGGACGGCGGTCAGGCCCTCCGCCGCCGGCAGCGCGGCGAGCGCCAGCTGCATCGGCCGGCGGCCGTAGTAGGCGAGGCAGTCGGCGAGCTCCTTGCGCTGCTCCTCGAGGTGCAGGTGCACCACCATGCCGCGGCGTCGGGCCTCCTGGTAGATGGCGGAGAGGTCCTCGGGCGGTGCGGCGCGCAGGCTGTGGACGGCGGCGCCCAGGGTCTGGGTGGGTCCGGCGAGCTCGCCGGCCAGGCGGTCCATCTGCTCCCAGAAGACCGCCGGCGAGGGCGACTCGAAGCGCCGCTGCGCGCCGGCCGGCGGCTGGTCGAAGCCGCCGGTGCGGTAGTAGGTGTTGAGCAGCACGATGCGGATTCCCGTCGCCGCGGCGGCGCGCAGGACCCGAGCGTCGAAGCCGTAGTCGAGCGCCGCGCCGGCCGCCGCCCCAGGAGGGGCCGTCTGCTCGTGGTGAAAGTAGTGGAATTCGCCGACGGCGGTGACGCCGGCGTCGCGCAGCTCGCGGAAGGTCTGCCGGCAGAGGCGCTCGAAGCCGGCCGCGTCGAGACCGGCGGCGATCTCGTACATCGCCTCGCGCCAGCTCCAGAAGCTGCCGGCGCCGGCCGGGAAACGCTCGCCGCGGCCGCGCAGGGCGCGCTGGAAGGCATGCGAGTGCGCGCTGACCAAGCCTGGCAGCAGCGCCTGGCGGCGCAGCCTCCGCGTGGCCGCGAGGCCGAGCCGGCCGGCCTCCTCGATGCGGCCGTCGCCGCCGACGCGCAGCTGCACGCCGGGCGCAAAACCGCTGCCGGTCCAGGTCCAGTCGGCCTCGACGACCTGCACGCCCGGCGAGCCGTCCTGCTCGGCCGCCTTGCGGCCAGCGCGCGGTTTCGCCATCGTCAGCCCGCCGGGGATTGGCAGCAGGCCGCGACGGCCCGCTCCAGCACGTCGCGGGCGGTGGCGAGGTCGGCCTTGGGCACGAACTCGTTCGGCCGGTGGGCGGCGTCGATCGAGCCGGGACCGTAGAGGACGCAATCCATTCCCAGCCCCTGCAGCCAGCCGGCGTCAGTGGCGAAGGAGACGGTGGCGCTCTCGCGCTGGCCGGCCAGGGAGCAGAGCCGGCGCAGCACCGGCGCGTCCTCGGCCACCAGCAGCGGCGGACTGTCGGCAATCACTTCGCAGTCGGGGGTGAAGGGGGCGGCTGCCGCCCGGGCCGCCTGCTCGACGCGCGCCGCGAGCTGGCGCGAGTCGACCCCCGGCAGCGCCCGCAGGCCGAGCTCGACCGTGCAGCGGTCGGGCACCACGTTGATGGCGGCGCCGCCCTGCACCCTGCCGATGTTGAGCGGCACGAACGGCACCTCCGGGAACATCTCGGCATGCGGCGCGCCTGCGGCCGCGAGCTCCCGGCGCAGCCGGCCGAGGGCGACGATCACCTCGCCGGCGGGCTCGATGGCGTTGACGCCGAGGTGGGGATAGCCGCTGTGGGCACTGCGGCCGTGGAGGGTGATGCGCATCGTCATATGCCCCTTGTGGGCGCGGACCACCCGCAGGCCGGTCGGCTCGCCGATCACCATGCTGGACGGCAGCGCGCGCGCCTCCGGGCAGCTGTCCACCAGCCGGCGCGCGCCCAGCGTCCCCACTTCCTCGTCATAAGTGAAGACCAGGGCGAGAGGATGGGCGAGAGGCCTGCCGCCGCCCTCGCGGGCCAGGTTGGCGGCGAGCGCCAGGAAGCCCTTCATGTCGCACGCCCCGCGCCCGACCCAGCGGTCGCCGCGGTCGGTCAGGGTGAACGGATCGCTCTCCCACTCCTTCTCCTCGGCCGGCACCACGTCCATGTGGCCGCAGAGCACGAGCCCCGGCCGGCGTTCGCCGGCGGCCGTCCCGCCCGCGCTCCCGCCCTCGGCCCAGGCCGGCCCGGCCGCCGGCCCCGCTGCCGGCTCCACGACGAAGATCAGGTTGACCTTGTCGCCCGCGGGCGAAGGGTTGCGCAGCACGCGCACTCCCGGGAGGTCGAGATAGTCGCAGAGGAAGTCGGCGATCGGCAGGTTGCTGTTGCGGCTGGTCGAATCGAACGCCACCAGCCGGGCGAGCAGGTCGGCGTCGGAGAGGGCGGTCTCGTGCGAGGTCTGGGATCGGGCGTTGGACATGGTCCTATCTAATGGTCCTATCTAGGCGTCTTCCAGCAAGGTAGTGCGTATCTCGAAGAGCTCGCTTCTTGCCAAGACTCCCGTCCGAAACCATCGAAACTGTTGCTCGACAAGATCGAGCGCGAGGTCGGCCAGCGTGAAACCGACCGGCTCATAAGCCTCGCCATGCGCCCCGATGGGTTGAACATGGTCGAGACGTAGAATCGATTCCCTGCCGCCTGGGCCAGGAAGGACGTCGAACATGTATTGCGAATAAGAACAGCGCATGATTCGTTCCACGAACTCCTTGTTCCATCGACTTTCGCAACTATAATAAGGAGCTGCCAGGATGGTTGGATTGGTTTGGTGCCTTGCAGCGCCCACTCGCAGAGCTGCCTCCACGGGCGAACCGCTGCCGCTCAAGACGAGCATTGGGCGCTTCTTGGCCCTGTAGACCAACCTCACCTCATCTGGATAGTGAGGCAGACCAGCCACCGGCAGTCTGGTCGCGGCAGGAGGACTTTTGATGTTGAACGGCTGGAATCGATAGTCCGCGCTCGAATGGTCTTCTTCGTCGGTTCGCCCTTCTGGTACCACGACATAGGGATGCTGATCGACGTGTGGGACATAAGCCAGGATCAATCGGCCAGGCCGAAGGGTGCCTTCCTTCGTCGAGGTCCACCAAGCCGACGTCAAGCTCTGGAGGCAGAGATCAGGGTAGCTCAGGATCGCGCCTTCCCGGGGCCTTCCAGATGGAGCCGTCGAAGACCAGTCTCCCTCGGGTCTCCTCTAACCGCGGGCCTGCAAGTTGATCCAACCACTCGACGCCCTGAAAATAGATCTCGTCGTAAATCGGTGGCGGCTCAGGAACCAGGAATTCTCGCTCTTCTCGGGCTTTTCTCTCTTCGTAGATCCTGGCGATCCGCTCCTTGAGCTTCTTGATCTTGGTCTTCGAGATTGCTGGCAATCGTTTCGTGCCGATCACCGTCGTTTGATCAGGCACGCGAGCGGATTCCTCTGCGGATGGTGGATCCAAATTCAACAGCTCGCCGGGAGCTGCCGCCAGCATCGGAGCCGTTCGATAAACGAAATGGAGAAGCGAAACCGTGTCATCTCCATATTGGATCACGCCGTTCCTGATTGCTGCCGCAACCGGTCGTGGCAGCCTGCTTTCGATATCGGCGGCATCCACGTCCAAGAGCAACCACCGGGTGTTGTCTTCACGGTACTGGCTGGCGAAATGCCTTTCTCGCGCGCCGACTCTCGTTGCCGTTGATTGGATCTGCGAATGCAACTCCAATGACCAGGGTCCGAATTTATGAAACTTCCACTGTGTGCCTGAAAATGTAGCGCCTCGGTTCTCGCGTGCGAATGCCAGATCTCCGAGGTAGAGATACTTCAGGAGATGGATGGGGCCCAGCTCGCGATGGCGATGGTCGTCCGCCTCGCCAGCGATAGCCAAGGCATACTGAACCATTGCTTCCACGTGATCCGGGCGTATCGGCATAGAGAGCCTGAAATCCTGATCGACCTGCGGGCAGTCCAGCGCCTGGCCGGGCCCTGACACCCCATCGCTCCTGAGCCTACGCTGTCTGACTTTTTGAGTCAAAACCCATTTTCCGTAGCCTGCAACCTGTCCGAGAAGAGAATCGCCAGGGCCGCCGCAGCCCTTCCACAGTAGGCGCTAATCAGGCGTAAGTCAAGTGCGCGGAGAAGAGAACAACGAGCCTATCCCGGGTACTCGCCCGGACGCTTGCCGATGTCGACGATGCTGCACCCCGGGCGGGCGGCGATGCCCAGCCGGCGCGCCTCGGCGAGCACCGCGCCGTCGGCGCTGCCCGGGTTGAACCAGACCTCGGTGGCGGCGGGATGGCCGGCGGTGGTTCCGGCGAGGCGCGCGCCCGCAGCGCCCGTCGAACTGCCTGCATCGGCCCCGGCGCCGGCCCCGCCCGGCCCGCCCGGGGCGCCGGCGGCGCGCGCGATCGCGGGCAGCAGCGAGAGCGTCAGCGCCGGCGGCAGGTAGACGCTGATGCGGTCGATGGGCGCCGGCACCTCGGCCAGGGTGCGGCAGACCGGCAGCCCTTCGATCTCCCGCTCGCCGGGGTTGACCGGAAAGACGCGGTAGCCGGCGTCGCGGTAGGCGCGCACGCATTTGTTGCCGAACTTCTGCCGGTTGGCGGAGGCCCCGAGGACGGCGATTGTCTTCATGCGCTCTCCTGCAGGTTGACCGGCGTTCGCATCACCAGCCGGTCGTCGCCGGCGCGGCGGGTGACGCCTATGGCGTCGAGGTGCTCGAGCAGCGGGATCGCCCACTTCCTGGTGAGGCCGAAACGGTCCTTGAACTGGGCAACGGAAAAGCGCTCCCAGGAGGTCGCCAGCAGGTCGCGGCGCAACGCTTCGAGCGCGGCGGCGGCGATCATCAGGCCGCCCGGCAGCCGCGCCAGCCTGCCGCGCGCCACCAGGTGGCGCATCACACCCTCGAGGATCTGCGGCTTGGCGGCCAGCTCCTGGCGCACCTCCCCTGGCGACGGCGGCGCCAGGCCGGCGCGCTCGAAGCGCTCCATCACCGCCGCCGCGAGCCGCGACTCCTCGCCGCTGAGCTGGGCGCTGCGCCCCGGCAGCACCACGCGGTCGCCTTCGACCGCCAGCACCTTCTGCGCCGCCAGCCAGGCCAGGTACACCGGCGCCAGCTCGGCGGCGCGGCCGCGCAGGATGCGCCGCACCGCTTCGGCCTTGGGCATGCCGTCGGCCAGCCGGTCGCGGTCGAAGTACTCCTTGAGGACGCGGCGGGCGCGCTCGACCACGCGCTCGACGGCGGCCGGCGCGATCCAGCGCCGGCCATGGCCGGGCGCCTCGGGCACCGCCACCAGGCGCGAGGCGGCGGCGAGCGCGGCGAGCCCGGCGGCGGCCCGCTCCTCGGTCAGCCCCAGCCGGCGGGCGGCGTCGGCCGCATCGAGGCCGCGCTCGCCCGCTTCCAGCGTCCAGAACGCCAACGCCTGCGCCTCGTCGCCGCCAAGCGCGGCCAGCGCCACCGGCAGCAGGCCGCCGCGGTGGCGGCGCCAGCGCGGGTCGAGCACCTCGCCGCCGCCCAGCGTGGCGGGAGGCGACGGGCGGCGCAGGACGAGGCGGTCGCCGCGCGCCGCCGCCACCGGAGTTTGCAGGCGCAGCTCGACCAGCCCGCCGCCCAGCTGCCGCATACGGCCCAGGGTCTCGCCCGCGTGCAGGTGCAACCGCACCGGCATGAAGCCGGGTCCGGGCGGCGGCGCGTCGGGCAGCAGGGTGACCCTGGCGAGCAGGCTGGTCGAGGCGGTGAAGGCGCCGGGAGCGCCCAGCTGCAGGCCGCGGCGCAGCGCCTCGAGCGGCGCCCCGCTGAGCTGCAGCGAGGTGCGCTCGCCCGCCAGCGCCTGCTCGCGGGCCTGGCCGTGGACCTGGATGCTGCGCACCCTTACCGTGCCGTCCACGCCGGGCGCCGGCGGCAGCAGCTCGAGAGCGTCGCCGGCCCGCACCCGGCCGCCGGCCAGCGTGCCGGTCACCACCGCGCCCAGGCCGCGCAGGTGGAAGGCGCGGTCGATGGGCAGGCGCGCCGGCAGCTCGGTCTCGGCGGCGACGGCGTGGCGCGCCGCCAGCGCGAGCAGCGCCGCCTCGAGCTCGGGTATCCCCTGCCCGGTCGTGCTCGACACCGCCAGCACCGGCGCCCCGGCGTAGGGAGTGGAGGCCAGCAGCTCGTCCACCTCGAGATGGGCCAGCTCGAGCAGGTCGGGCGTCGCCAGGTCGGCCTTGGTGAGCGCGACCAGCCCGGCGGGGATGCCGAGCAGCGAGCAGATGGCCAGGTGCTCGCGGGTCTGCGGCTTGACGCCTTCGTCGGCGGCCACCACCAGCAGCATGACGCGGATGCCGCCGAGCCCGGCGAGGGCGTTGTGCAGGAACCGCTCGTGGCCCGGGACGTCGACGAAGCCGAGCTGCACGCCGCCCGCCTCGAGGTGCGCGAAACCCAGGTCGATGGTGATGCCCCGCGCCTTTTCTTCAGCCCAGCGGTCGCAGTCGATCCCGGTCAGGGCGAAGACCAGGCTGGTCTTGCCATGGTCGATGTGGCCGGCGGTGCCGACGATGGCTCGCAGCATGGTTCGAGGCCCGGGAGCGCCGGCGCTCGGGTACGGTTGGACGGTCAGCGCTTGGCCCCGCCGGTGCCGAGCAGCTCGCGGGCGATCCGGTTGAGCGTGGCGCCGTCGGCGCTGCCCCCAAAACGCGCCAGCATCTCCTTCATGATCGGTCCCACCGCCTGCGGACCGGAGAGGCCGCGTTCGGCGATCGACGCGGCGATCGCGGCCCGGATCTCGCCCTCGTCCGCCGCCGCCGGCAGGAAGGCGCCGAGGATCGCCGCCTCGCTCTCCTCCTTGGCGGCGGATTCCGGGCGGTTGCCGGCGCGGTACTGGCTTGCCGCCTCCTCGCGCTGCTTGATGGCCTTGCGGACGAGCGCCGTGAAGCCGGCCTCGTCCACCTCGGCGCCGCGCCGGATGCGCTCGTTCTTGATCTCGGTGAGCAGCAGCCGCAGGGTCTGCAGCCGCAGCTTGTCGCCGCCCTTCATGGCGGCCTTGAGCTCGCTCTCGATGCGCTGCTGGGGTGCCGCGGCGGTCCCGGTCATGGGTCGATTATAGGTGCGGCGGCTCGCCGGCGCCGCCCGCGGCGGCGCCGCCCGCGGCGCCATTGCGCTCGACGCGCTCGACCCGTTCGACCTCGATGCCGTAGGCCCGCATCTTGCGGTAGAGGTTGCTGCGCTCGAGCCCAAGGACCTGGGCGGTGCGGCTGACGTTGCCGTCGAGCTCCGCCAGCTTGCGCTCGATGAAGTGCTTCTCGAAGGCGCCCCGGGCCTCGCGCAGCGAGGCGTAGTCGGCATCCCAGAGCGCCCGTTCGCCGGCCGCCGCCGCGGCGCCCGCCGCCCACGCGCCGCCGCCGCCCGCGCCGTCGCGGATCGCCGCCGACAGGTCGGCGGCGCCGATCGTCGCCCCGGGCACCATGATCATCATCCGTTCGACCAGGTTCCGCAGCTCGCGCACGTTGCCCGGCCACGAGTAGTCGGCGAGCAGCTTCATGGCGTCGCGGTCCACCGCCTTGGCCCGCTGCTTGAGCTCGTAGGCGAAGAGCGCCACGAAGTGGGCGACCAGGACCGGCACATCCTCGGCGCGCTCGCGCAGCGGCGGCACCCGCAGCGGGATGACCGCCAGCCGGAAGTAGAGGTCTTCGCGGAAGCGTCCCTGCCGGATCTCCTCTTCGAGGTCCTTGTTGGTGGCGGCCAGGACGCGCACGTCGACGCGGATCGGCGACGTGCCGCCGACCCGCTCGAAGCGCTGCTCCTGCAGGACGCGCAGCACGCGCGCCTGGGTCTTGAGCGACATGTCGGCGATCTCGTCGAGGAAGAGCGTGCCCGAGTCGGCCTGCTCGAAGCGGCCGGGGCGGTCGCCGACGGCGCCGGTGAAGGCGCCGCGGACGTGGCCGAAGAGCTCGCTCTCGATCAGGTCCTCGGGGATGGCGGCGCAATTGACCTCGACGAAGGGACCCTGGCTGCGCCCCGACAGGCGATGGATCTGGCGCGCCACCAGCTCCTTGCCGGTGCCGTTCTCGCCCAGGATCAGGATGCGGCTCTCGGAGCGCGCGGCGGTCCCCAGCTCCGCCTTGAGGCGCTGCATCCGCGGGCTGCCGCCGAGCAGCGGCTCGGCACGCTCCAGGCGGTCGGACAGCTGGCGCAGCTCCCGCGCCAGGCGGCCGCGTTCGAGCGCGTTCTGCACCGTGACCACGACGCGCGACAGCGACAGCGGTTTTTCGAGAAAGTCGTAAGCGCCCAGCCGGGTGGCCTTGACCGCGGTGTCGACGGAGGCGTGTCCCGAGATGACGATGACCGGCTGGTCGCGCAGCTCGGACAGCAGCTCGAGGCCGTCGCGGTCCGGCAGCCACAGGTCGAGCAGCACGGCGTCGAAGCCCGCCGCGCCGAGGCGGCCCGTGGCCTCGGCGGCGGTGCCGACCGCCTCGACGGCGTAGCCCTCGTCTTCGAGGATGCCGGCAAGGGTCGAGCGGATGCCGGCCTCGTCGTCGACGATCAAGATGCGCTCGCTCACCCCGGCATTCTAGTGGCATGTGCTGGAGAAACCGATAGCGGATGGCGCGGCAATCGGCGGCGGGGGCAAGGCGCGCCGGCGCGGGTCCGGGCGACTCAGACGCCGCAGATCTCGGCGACGCGCCGGCACTGGCGGCGGATGTGGCGCCAGAGCTGGCGCACCGCCGGATCGGGTTTGACCTGCGCCATCAGGGCGTCCGCCCGCGCGCCGCTGCCGGCCAGGGCGCGCGCCAGGCGGGTGATCTGGGCGTTCGGGTCCTCGCTGCGGCCGAACCGGCCAAGACGGTTGCGGGCGCGCGCCCAGAAGCCGGTCTGGAAGGGAGCGCCGAAGCCTTCCGCCGCGCGCTGCAGCTCCTTGATCTCATCCTTCAGCTTGTCGTCGTTGGCGGTGAGGCGCCTGCCGGCCTTTTCCTTTTTGGACAGGAAGTCCGCATAGAGGTCGCGGAGCTTGCCGCTCTCGGCCGCGAGCTCGCCCCCGAGCTGGCGCAGCTCGGCGGCGGGCAGCGCGCGGGCCACGCCCGCGCCGGTGGCGCCGCCGGGGGACCCACTCCCGGTGGCCTCCCCGCCGTCGGCGCGTGCGCCGCGCTCCTCCTCCTGGCGTCCGGCAATCTCGGTCGTGGCGCCACCGGCCGGTGCGGTGCCGGGAGGGATGGCCTGTGTCCCCGCATCGGCGGCGGCCGGTGCGCCGGCTGGCTGCGGGGCCCCCGCCGTGGTCTGATCGGCCGGCAGCACGGACGCGGGTGCGGTGCCGCCGTCGGCGCCGCCTGCCGCCGCATCCGGGGACACCGCCGGCCGATCGGCGCCGCCTGCCGCCGCTCCCGCGGCGCCTGCCGTGGCAGGGGCCGGCGCACCGGCGCCCGCGGCCCGCGGCGCGTCCCGTGAGCGCGGCCGGTCCGCGGGCGGCCCCAGCGTCCGGAACAGAATGGCGACCGCCGCCAGCGCTGCCACGGCGAGGACCGCCAGCAGCGCCGGCCGGTGACGGGCCGCGGCGGTAGCGGCCGCGGTCGGGCGTGATCCACCGGGAGCGTCGGCCGTCCAGC
>DATKFK010000591.1:0-5244 GCA_035544375.1 Thermoanaerobaculia bacterium | reverse complement strand
CTTGGCGTGCTCGCCGGGCTTGCCGCCCTGGCCGGCATCACGTCGTTCGCCAGGCTCACCCCGGCGTCGGCGGCGGCTCCTCCCGCCGCGGCCACCGCGGCCGCCGCTCCCGCTGCCACGAGCACCTCCGCCGCCGGCACCCAGGGCGCCCCGGCCACGGGCGCCCCGACCGCCGCCGCCCCGCCGCACTACACCATCGAGCAGTTCCTGGCCACCACCACCTGGACGGGCGCCGCGTTCTCGCCCGACGGCCGGCAGCTGCTGGTGAGCGGCAACGGCAGCGGCGTCTTCAACGCCTACACGATCCCGGTGGCCGGCGGCGCCCCGCGCCAGCTGACCGACTCGAAGGTCAGCGCCATCCAGGTCCTCGGCTGGTTCCCGACCGGCGGCCGCATCCTCTACGAGAGCGACCAGGGCGGCAACGAGCAGACCCACCTCTACGTGCGCAATGCCGACGGCGCCACCCGCGACCTCACTCCCGGCGACAAGCTCAAGGCCCAGTTCGAGGGCTGGGCGCCGGACGACAAGACGTTCTTCTTCTCGACCAACGAGCGCGATCCGCATTACTTCGACCTGTACGAGATGACGGTCGACGGCTACCAGCGCACGCTGCTCTTCCGCAACGAGGGCGGCTTCGCGATCGGTCCCATCTCGCGCAACCGGCGCCACGTCGCGCTGGTGAAGCAGGAGAGCACCGGCGACTCCGACGTCTATCTCTACGACCGCTCGACCGCCAAGCTCGCCGATCTCACGACCCATACCGGCGACGTCGCCAACCTGCCCCAGGTCTTCAGCCCCGACGGCGCGAGCCTCTACTACACGACCGACGAGGGCGGCGAGTTCGCGCGCCTGGTGCGCTACGACCTGGCCAGCGGCAAGCGCGCCGACGTGCTGCGCCCCGACTGGGACGTGAGCGGCGCCGACTTCTCGCGCGACGGCCGTTTCCTCGAGGTTTCCATCAACCGCGACGCCGCGACCGAGGTGCGCCTCTTCGCCGAGCCTGGCATGCGTCCGGTCAAGCTGCCCGAGCTGCCGGACGCCGACATCACCGGCCTCCGACTTTCGCGCGACAGCCGACGCCTCGCCTTCTTTGCCGAATCCAGCCGGTCGCCGCGCAACCTCTACGTGATCGACACCGCCGATCTGGACCGCGGCACGCCGCGCCAGCTCACCCGGGCCTTGAACCCCGCCATCGACCCCGACGCGCTGGTGGCCTCGCGGGTGGAGCGCTTCAAGTCCTACGACGGCGTCGAGGTGCCGGGCCTGCTCTTCCAGCCCAAGGCCGCGAGCCGCGAGCACCCCGCGCCGGCCCTGGTCTGGGTCCACGGCGGCCCCGGCGGCCAGTCGCGCGTCGGCTACAGCGCCCTGATCCAGTTCCTGGTCAATCACGGCTATGCCGTCTACGCCATCAACAACCGCGGCAGCAGCGGCTACGGCAAGACCTTCTTCCATCTCGCCGACCGCAAGCACGGCAATGCCGATCTCGGCGACTGCGTGGCGGCCAAGGGCATGCTGGCGGCGACCGGCTGGGTGGCGCCCGACCACGTCGGCATCATCGGCGGCAGCTACGGCGGCTACATGGTGCTCGCGGCGCTCGCCTTCCGGCCGCACGAGTTCGCGGCGGGCGTCGATCTGTTCGGGGTCGCCAACTGGGTGCGCACGCTGGCCAGCATCCCGCCCTACTGGGCGTCCGAGCGCAAGGCGCTGTACAAGCTCATCGGCGACCCGCAGGCCGATGCCGACTACCTGCGCAAGATCTCGCCGCTGTTCCATGCCGAGCAGATCGAGCGCCCGCTGCTGGTGCTGCAGGGCGAGAACGATCCGCGCGTGCTCAGGCAGGAGTCCGACGAGATCGTCGCCGCGGCCCGCAAGCGCGGCACCCCGGTGGAGTATCTGATCTTCCCCAACGAGGGGCACGGCTTCGCGCGCAAGGAAACCCAGGTCAAGGCCTACCAGGCCGTCCTGGTGTTCCTCGACAAGTACCTGCCCCAGGCGCCGGCAGCGGCGGCAGCCGCGGGAGGTCAACCCGCCGCCGCGGGAGGTGAGCCCGCCGCCCCGGCGCCCGGCCACCGGTAGGCCGGCCAAAAAGGGGGACGCAAGATGACCTTCGAATGGTGGTTGCTGATCCCGATCGTCGCCATCCTGGCGGCGAACATCCGGCGCTGGGCGGTCTTCCAGGCGAAGCAGCGGCAGCTCGGCGCCTCGACCGACGAGCTCGAAAAGGAGGTCGCCGCGCTGACCCAGGCCAAGGCCCAGCTGACCGAGCGCGTCCAGAACCTCGAAACCATCGTGGTCAGCCAGACCTGGGGGGCGTTGCAGGAGCGAGGGCTGTCGCCGGCCGAGCGCGAGATCAAGGTGGCCACGGCAGCCCATCGCGAGCTGCGCCCCGACGACGCCTCGGCCGCCAACCAGCAGCGCGCCGAGCAGCTCGCCCGCCGCCTGCAGTGAGCCCAGGGACATGCCGCTCGTTCCTTGACGCGTGCGGTAGAGTGACGGCATGAAGGATGGAGCGAGCCCCGGCGCGCCGGCCGCCAAGGGCCGCGGCGCCGTCGAGAACCCGGCCAATCGCTTCGAGCGCCTGCACGTCGAGATCGACCCCGAGGTCCACCTCGCCGGCGGCGGCCGGGGCGCCCTGGACCCCGCCGACCCGGACGGCCCGGACGGCCCGCCGCCCGGCGACGCCGCGGCGGCCGCGGAGCTGGCGGCGGACGGCGGGCGGCTGCCGACCGTGCTCCTGCGCGACACCTCCCGTTCGCTGATCACCCACAACGACAGCCCCGACGTCGGCTTCAGCTTCTCCCTCAATCCGTACCGCGGTTGCGAGCACGGCTGCATCTACTGCTACGCGCGTCCCACCCACGAGTATCTCGGCTTCTCCGCCGGTCTCGACTTCGAGAGCCGCATCCTGGTCAAGGAGGACGCGCCGCGGCTGCTGCGCAACGAGCTGGCCGCCCCCTCGTGGCGGCCGGAGACCCTGGCGATGAGCGGCGTCACCGACCCCTACCAGCCCGCCGAGCGGCGTCTCGGGATCACCCGCGGGTGCCTGGAGGTGCTCGCCGAGTCGCGCCATCCGGTGGCCGTGATCACCAAGAGCGCCCTGGTGACCCGCGACATCGACCTGCTGGCCGAGCTCGCCCGCCACCAGGCGGTGCGGGTCTTCCTCTCCATCACCACCCTGGACGGCGAGCTGGCGCGGCGCATGGAGCCGCGCGCCTCGCATCCGCGCGACCGCCTCGAGGCGGTGGCCCGGCTCGCCGCCGCCGGCGTGCCGGCCGGCGTGATGGTGGCGCCGGTGGTGCCGGCGATCACCGATCACGAGATCCCCGCCATCCTCGAGGCCGCCGCCGCCGCCGGAGCGCGCGCCGCCGGCTACACCGTGATGCGCCTTCCCGGAGCGGTCGCCGGCCTGTTCGAGGCCTGGCTCGAGCGGCACTTCCCGGATCGCCGCGAGAAGGTGCTGCACCGCATCCGCGAGCTGCGCGGCGGCCGGCTCAACGATCCGCGCTTCGGCAGCCGGATGCGGGGAGAGGGCATCTTCGCCCAGCAGATCCGCGCCCTCTTCGAGACCGCACGCCGCCGCCACGGCCTCGACCGGCCGCTGGGAGAGCTGTCCGCGGCCGCCTTCAGGCGACCGTCCAGGCCCGCCGGCCCGGCAGCAGCGCAGCTGCAGCTGTTCGGCTGACGCAGCACCCGCGGCGTCTCCCGACACGATCCCCTTTTGGAGAACCCATGACGCCCCAGATCCAGCGCCGTACGCTTCCTGGCCGCACCTCCCGCACCCGCGCCGCCGCGGCCGTCCTGGCGGCGCTGGCCCTGGTGACCTTCCTGGCCGCGCTGGGCGGCGAGCCTGCCGCCGGCGCCCCCCCCGCTCCCGCGGCCTCGTCTCCGGCAAGCGCCGGCACGCCCGCCGCGCCGGCAACGGTCTCTCGACCGGCCGCCCCAGCCGCGCCGGGAGCCGCGCAGGCAGCCGGCACCGCCGCCGCCCCGGGAGCCGCGGGCGCTGCCACTGCCACCATCGCCGCTCCTGCAAGCATCGTCGCCCGCCACGTCCCACCCATATCCCAGAGCGTCGTCGCGGCGCTGCAGCCCTACGAGAACATGCGCAGCGCCGCCTTCGCCGACTGGCACCCGAGCGAGCGCCGCCTGCTGGTGCTGACCCGGTTCGCGCAGGTCAACCAGTTGCACGAGGTGGCGGTGCCGCGCGGCGACCGCACCCAGATCACCTTCTACGACGAGCCGGTGACCGCCGGCACCTACCGGCCCGGCGACCCGGCGCAGATCGTGTTCGCGGTCAATGCCGGCGGCACCGAGAACTTCCAGCTGCTGCTGCTCGACCGCCGCAGCGGCAGCGCCACCCGCTTCAGCGACGGCGTCCATCGCTACGAGTCGCCGCTGTGGTCCCACTCCGGCAAGCTCCTCGCCTATGTCAGCAACGCCCGCAACGGCCGCGACTTCGACCTCTATACCGCCGACCCGTCGCGGCCCGGCAGCGAACACCTCGTCGCCGAGCTGTCCGGCCAGTGGACACCGCTCGACTGGAGCGCCGACGACAGCCGCCTGCTGCTCGGCGAGTACGTCTCGGTGGCCGAGTCCTACCTCCATGCCGTGGACCTGGCGACCGGCAAGGTCACGCTGCTGACGCCGCGGCGCAGCCGGGGCTCGCTGCCGACCGTGGCACACGAGGGCGGCCGGTGGAGCGCCGACGGCAAGGCGGTCTACACCACCAGCGACCGCGACGGCGAGTTCCTCCGCCTGGTGCGCCTGGACCCGGCGAGCGGCGCCGAGACCGTGCTCTCCGGCGACGTCCCGTGGGACGTCGAGAGCTTCGACCTGTCGAGCGACGGCAGGCTGCTCGCCTTCTTCGCCAACGAGGAGGGGACCAGCCGCCTGCACGTGCTCGACACCCGCGGCGGCAAGGCGCCGGCCGCTCCCGACCTGCCGCCGGGAGTCGCCAGCCGGCCGCGCTTCCGCCAGGGTACGCACGAGCTGGCCTTCGCCGTCAGCTGGGCGCGCGCACCCCAGGACGTCTACTCCTACGACGTGGATGCCGGCCGCCTCGAGCGCTGGACCGTCAGCGAGACCGGCGGCCTCGACGCCGCCCGGTTCGCGGTGGCCAAGCTGGTGCGCTATCCGACGTTCGATGCGGAGGGCGGCCAGGCCAGCGCCCGCCGCACCATCCCGGCGTTCGTCTACGCTCCCGCCGCCGACCGCTTCCCGGGGCGCCGCCCGGTCTACATCAGCATC
>DATKFK010000590.1:0-10691 GCA_035544375.1 Thermoanaerobaculia bacterium | reverse complement strand
GCCGCCCGGCACCAGCTCGACGGGCGCGAAGGCGGCGGCCGAGAGGGTGGGCACGTCGGCCCGCCGCAAGAACAGCACCGGCGAGCGTCCCCAGTAGTAGACCAGCAGGTCGGCGAGGCCGTCCTCGTTGAAGTCGCCGGGCAGGCAGCCCATCGGCGCCATGGTCGCCGGGTCGTAGGGCAGCGGCCCGGGGTCCAGGGTGAACAGCGGGAAGCGGTCGCCGGTGCCCGGTGCCGGGGCCACCAGGACGCGGTCCACCCGCGGATCGACCCAGCAGAGGTCGTTGGCCAGGCCGTCGCCGTCCAGGTCGTGCAGCGCCACGCCGGCGCCGACGCTCGAGATCCAGCCCTGGATGTTGGCGACGCTGGGGTTGACCTGGCGCACGGCATGGCCAGTCCCGAAGACCGAGCCGGACTGCCCGGCCGGTCCCGCCAGCGCCGCCGGCAGGCGGGGGAGCGCGGTGCGCTGGAAGGCGAAACGTGCGGCGAGCGCCGTCCGCTCGGCGGGAGTCAGCGCCGGCAGGCGCGCGAAGCCATAGAGGACCAGGATCAGCGCCAGCGCCGCCAGGCGTGCGGCATGCCGCCGCCAGAAGCCGTCGGGTGGAATCATGTTGCCGCTCCATCGGAGGAGAAACACTGTTGGATGCGCTGCCGCCAGATCTCGAACGGCGGCACGCCAGGACCGCCGGCGCCGAAGCTCCCGCGCGGGGGCAGGGAGGCAGGCTGCGCGGTCGGCAGGGTGACGCCGGCGGGCACGGACCTGTCGGTCACCGCCGCCGTCGCCTCGACGCTGCCGCCGCACACCACCGCGCAGGCCAGGGCGGTGTCCGCGGTGGGGTTGCCGCCCCACAGGCGCGCCTTGGCGGCAAAGGCCACGCCCTGGGCGAGCGCCGGCCGGGCAGGGCCGGCAGCCAGGCGCAGCGCCGCGAGCGTGGCGCGGTCGACGCCGCCGGCGTAGCAGCAGGCCAATCCGACGCCTGCCCACAGGTCGGGCCGGCGGGCGGCGGGGAAGGCGCCGACGTCGGCCGCGATGCGGGCGGGGTCCGCCCCCTCGACGAACCAGAGGCTGCGGCCAACGCCCTGATCGAAGGCGCGCCGTGCGTATCCCGTCAGCCGGCGCGGCACCAGCTGGCCAAGCACCGCCTGCTGCCAATGGAAGAACCCCTGGTGGAAGCCGTAGCCGTCGAGGGCCAGCCAGCAGAGCAGGGGGTCGAGGCCGGCGAGCAGGCGGTGGACCGGGACCGGCAGGCGCGCCAGCGCCCAGCCGGCGCCGATGTGGACGATGTAGACGTGGGGCCAGCCGGGCCCCGCCAGCAGGCGCTGCAGCCGGCCGCGGCGCCAGGGAGCGAGGAAGTCGAGCAGCGACAGGGCCATGCCGGCGCCCTCGTAAGCGAAGCCCCGGAGCTCGTGCGCCACCTCGGCGTCGAGCCGCGACGCCAGTGCCTCGGCGCCGTCGATCTCGAGCGCCAGCAGGTAGCCGAGCACGAAGCAGCGCCCGACGTCCTCCAGGCGCTCGCGCACCGTGTCGGAGTCGCAGCGGAAGCCGCGCCGCGCAAAGGACGTCTCCTCGGGCGAGATGCCCAGCACCCGCCTGCTCACCTTTCCCATCGTCGTGCGGACTCTCCCTTGCTCGATGAAGTGCGAGCCGCGAGCAACGCCCACACCTCTCCCTCTGCGAAAGGGCGCCGGACTCTACTCACTCAGTAGTGCCGTGATCTCCTTTTCCAGGGACTCCCGGAGGTCGAGACCTGGCCGGGGCGGTCCGGTGTCTCCAGTGTCACCTCCTCGGCCTCCCTTGATCCCGACTCGGCTGCCGCGCCGGCCGGGCACGCTCCAAGACCTTCAATTCTTCTCTCGGTCGCAGACCGGATTGACGCAGTGCAGGTGCAACGGGTTGTTGGGATCTCCGTAGTCCTGGTGGCAGTGGGTGAGGTCCGCAAACTGCTGCAGGCAAGTCTTGCCGTTGCCCTGCGTGGTGCAGCTCCAGCCGGGAGCGAAGTTGCTGCTGCCGGGCATCTGGTCGAGATCCGGCTTGCCGCCGCAGCTCGTGTTCACCTTGAATGGCGGGATCGCCGACTGTCCCGGGCCCAGCTTGTCGCACCAGGACATGTCCTTGATGTGCAGATTCACCTGCTGCTTGATCGGGCCGGCAACCTTGCCCGCCGAGTCGGTGAATCGCATGCAGGCCGCGAAAGTGAGCTTGCCGTCGAAGGTGCCGCAGCTGCCGCAGGCCGGGTCGAGCGTCAGCTTGATCTCGGTCGTCGGCTGTTCGTCGTCGCACAGGCAGACGTCGGCCCGCCATTGGGTAGGGCTACCGCCGCAGGTGACGCTGACCTGGCCGGTGCTGGTGAGCCGGAGGGCCCTCACTTTCACGGGGATCTCCGCCTTTCCGTCATCGAAGTTGCCATCCTTCAGGCGCTCCACGACGGTGTCGCCGCCGCCCCGCAGTGGAGGATCGGTGGCAAGCGGCGCCCCGGTGAACACGACCGCGCCGCCGAATGGGTCGCAGCCCGGACCGAAAAAGTCTTTCGGGATGGGGTGGCGGGCGAAGTCCACGGTGGTGCCCGGCGAGGTCTCGAACACATCGACCCCGCGGAGAATGGGGGCATGCTTCGGGTGTTGTGCGTGGTCGCATCCGGCCAGGGTTGCCGCCAGAGCCAGCGCACACGAGACACCGACGACGACGCGACTGATTCTTCGCATGGCGATCTCCTCCTTGGTAGGTGCTGCCGTCAAACCCGTCGAAACGCGCCGCGACGGGCAGGTACCGAGAGCCCTTCCCGGACGAGCTGCCACGGAGGGTGAATACGCTGAGTACGCCAAGAACTCGGTCCGGTAACCGACTATCTTAGCATAAAAGACTGGCGCGAGAGAACATAAATGCGCAGGGCCTGCGCCCGGCAGCCGGACCGCTCAGCCGATCAGCGGGGCATCCGCCTGGGGGTCGCAGGGGCAGAGCAGGTCGCGCCGCCGTTCGAGGTCCTCGATGACGGCGCGCTTCCAGCCGGCGGCCCCCGCCTTGGCGAGGAGCGCGGCGCGATAGGAGGCGATGTCCACCAGCTCGAGGCGCATGCGGATGGTCTTCCACAGCCGCGGGAAGCGTTCGCCCGGGGCCTGGACGTGGTGCAGGCCGCCGCTGTACGCGAGCAGCATCCGGCCGGCGCCCAGCGCCTCCAAGATGTCGGCGATGCCCCCGCGCACGGTCATCCGCTGGCCGGCGGCATCGAGGCCGGTCGCCCGCTTCATGCGGCCCTCGGGCAGCAGCGTCACCATGGCATCCGGATCGACGTGGGCGAGCACCTTGTCCCAGCTCTCGTCACGCTCGCGGGTGATGGAGATGACGCGCGCGGCGATCAGCTTGTAGAAGCGGCCGATGAGCGGCCGGACGGTGGTCTTCTGAGCGATCGGCACCACCCCGTGCCGGGCGATCCGCCACAGGAAGGACAGCGGCACGCCGCCGGTGAACAGCGGCTCGTAGAGACTGGTGTGGTTGAGCACTGCCACCAGGCGGATGTGCCGCCACCGGTCGGTCGGGGGATCGCCGATCCACTGCGTGTCGACGCGGTAGAAGAGCCGCGAGAAGACCTTCACCAGCACCAGCAGCAGGAAGACGAGGTACGAGCGCACGGCGGCCGCCCGGTGCCTACCGCGACGGCAGGCCGGCCGTCGGGAGGCCGCGCGCCCGGCGCGCCCGGCGCTGGCGGCAGATATCGCGCACGATCTTGAGGTGGTGATGGTGGTGGACGACCAGGAAGCGCAGCCACTGGCGGCCGCCGAGCCCGCCGAAGCGCAGGTGCCGCGCGCGGCCGCCCGAGCGTTCCAGCTCGCCCAGGCGCGGCGCCAGATCCCGCAGGCCGCGGTCGATCTCGAGGATGGCCGCGTGCAGGGCTGCCTGCGGCATGGCGGCGGGCTCGTAGGCGGCGGCGGTGCGCGCCCGGCCGCGCGGCATGAACCCGGTCGCCAGCACCACCCTGCCGAGCAGGTTGGTGTCCGGCGCAGCGTCGGGCCGGGGGTCGTCGAGGATGCGGCCGATGCCCTTGAGCACGGCGCGGTCGGCCAGCACCAGGTGCTCGAGGTGCTCGGCGATGCTCCAGCCCGAGACGGCCGGCGCGCGGGCGGCGAGCTGGGGCGCCGGCCCCTGCGCCAGCTCTGCCATCAGCGCCAGCTGCCGCAGTGCTCGCGCATGGGCTCGCGTCACGCCGGCAGAGGCTGGCCGCGAGCCCTCCGCCGGAGAAGAGGTCATCGGCACCTCGGTTGCCTGTTCGTCGTCAGTCAGGCACCGCATCCTACAACGGAAGGCCGGCCGCCCGTCTCGCCTGTGCCGCCGGCGCCGCGGAGCGCGGGCCCGGGGCGCGGGTCGGGTGCCGGGTGGTGGTAAAATATGCTGCCCCGACGCCGGACGCAGGAGCCGATCCCCGAACCATCGCCATGGCAGCGCCGCCGACATCCTCCTCCTTCGCTCGTCCCGCGTTCCAGGCGGTGCCCGCGGCGCCGGCCTCCCCTGCCGCTCATGCCGGCCCTGCCGCCCCTGCTCCGACGACCGCTCCGGCGTCCCGGGCCGGGCCGGCGATCCCGGCGATCACCGCCATCGTCACCACCTTCAACGAGCAGCAGAACATCGGCAGCTGCATCGAGTCGCTGCTGTGGTGCGACGAGATCCTGGTGGTCGACTCGTTCTCGACCGACCGCACCGCGGAGATTGCGCGCGGCTATCCCAAGGTGCGCTTCGTGCAGCGCACCTACTACGGCTCGGCGTCGCAGAAGAACTGGGCCATGGACCAGGTGCAGAACGACTGGATCCTGATCTTCGACGCCGACGAGCGCTGCACGCCTGCCCTTCAGCGCGAGATCGAGGCCCTGCTCGGCGCCAGCCCCAGGCAAGACGCCTACACCATCAAGCGCCGTGTCCACTTCCTGGGCAGGGTGATCCGCTTCTCGGGCTGGCAGCACGACCGGGTGGTGCGCCTGGTGCGGCGCGGCTGCGCCCGCTATCCCAACCGGCGGGTCCATGCCGACATGATCACCCGCGGCCCGGCGCCGATCCTGCGCAACCCCATGGAGCACTACATGACCGACACGCTGGACGAGTACATCCGGCGCATCGAGAAGTACAGCTTCTGGGGCGCCTCACAGCATTGGAAAGAAGGCAAGCGGGCCGGCTTCCAGGAGGTCTTCGGCCGCAGCGTCTGGCGCTTCATCCGCACCTATCTCTTCCAGCTCGGCATCCTCGACGGCATGCACGGCCTGGTGTTCTGCATGCTCCAGTCGTTCGGCACCTACCGCAAGTGGTCGCTCCTGTGGGGCTGGCACGCCAACGCTGCCCGCGGCCGCATGCCGACGCTGCCGATCTTCGACGAGGACGAGTCCATCTGGCGCGGCCTGGAAGACCCGCCGCCGCAGCGCTACCAGGGGCGCGGCCCGGCCGCCGCGGCCGGTGCCGGCGGCGCCCCGGTGGGTGCCGCCGCCGCGGCCGTCACGGCCGCCGCCGGCGAGCGCCGGCAGCCCGCGCCCGCCGGCGCCGGCAAGGAGATCTAGCCGTGCACGGGGCTGCGGCGGCGCTGGCGGCCGGCTTGATCGCGATCCTGCATGCCGGGGCGCCGGCGAGCGCCGGCGTGAGCGCTCCCGCGGCCGGCGCCGCCGCAGGTCCCGTCAGCCCCGCGGCGGCGCAGACCGCGGCCGGTTCTGCGGCTGCCGGCCCGGCAGGCTCCGCGCCCAAGGCCCCCGGCGCTGCCGCGAGCGCCGTCCACTCCGGCCGCGGCAGCCGTGCGGCCGGCCCGCCCCTGTCGCCGGCCGAGGTCAGGGCCGCGCAGCGCCGCCTCGCCGAGCTGGGCTACTGGGCGGGCAGCCCGAGCGGACCCTGGGATGCCACCTGGCGCCACGCGCTCATCGCTTTCCAGAAGGTCGAGTGGCGCAAGCCGACCGGCGTCCTCACCCGCGCCGAGTGGAATGCGATGGCGGGCGCCGTGCCGCCGGTGCCGCGCGAGACCGGTCCCGCGCACATCGAGGTGGACCTGGCGCGCCAGGTGCTGTTCATGGTCGACGACGCCGGCGCCGCGTCGCACGTCCTGCCGATCTCCACCGGTTCCGGCAGGCCGTTCCGCGCGCCGGGCTGGCAGGGCGTCGCCGAGACTCCCTGCGGCCACTTCACCGTCTTCTCCCGCGGCTGGGGCTGGCACAAGAGCCAGCTGGGCGAGATGTTCAATCCGCTCTACCTGGTCGGCGGCATCGCCATCCACGGCAGTCTCGACGTCCCTCCCAAGCCGGTCAGTCACGGCTGCATCCGCATCCCGATGTACGCCGCGCACCGCCTCCCGAAGCTGGTGCCGAAGGAGATGCCGGTCGTGGTCTACGGCTGCAAGGACGAAGCCCCGCCCGCCGCGGTCGGCACCAACCGCTGAGGGCAGCGGCCCTCCACGAGGCGGCGAAGTGTAGGATCCCTCGGTGCCCCTGCTACCAGCGGGGTGGACCGCAGGCCGCAACAATATGCCGAAGCTTTTGGGGAGATACCGCAGTCCGAACGCAGTCTTACCTGGGACCTCCAGATCACGCCGGAAGGAGTGCCATATTTCTTGGCCCGGCTCCACGCACCTTAGTGATCGGGATGGCGCGATCGAAGGTCGCTAGGCAGCCACCGTGCTTCACCGCCAGTCCGAGCAGGTAGAGGTCGGTTAGCTGGCGATGGCCAGGGGCTGCTCCCACCGCGAACAGATCGGAGTCACGCAAGGAGACGTCGTCGGGCCAGAAACGATGGCCGCCGCTGGCGCAGAAGGCCTGGAGGTGGGCGAGCAGGGGCACTGCCTGCGCTGCGGACTGCGAGTAGGCAGGATTGCCCAGCATGCGGAGGACCCCGTTTTCGGTCAGCGGGCAGGTGGCCCAGCCGGATGATCGGTGCTCCGCGAACCAATGGTGAGCTGGCTCGTGGTGAACGTGATCCGGATCGAAGAGCGCCACCAGGACGTTGACGTCCAGCAGCGCGATAACGCTCACGGTTCGTCCCGCAGGCGGTTCACGAGGGCCATGGTGGGCTTGGGGCTGCCAGCTGGCCGGCGAGGGAGGAGCGGCACGCCATTGCGGACCAGCGGCGGCGCAACGGGCTCCAGCGCCTTCCGAGCCAGTTCGGAGAGCACGCATCCAGCCGTCATTCCACGATTCGCAGCAATCTCCTTGACGGCTTGCAGGATGTCATCCTCGATGTCCAGGGTCGTTCTCATGAAGTGAGCATCATGCATCACGCATCAGATGTCAACGAGGAGCCTGATGAGAGGCGTATCAGGCCCGCTATGCGGCAGCTTTCTTGGCTCGTCTCGTCGACGAGGACGAGGCATACGAGGCCGCGAAGCGCACTGCTCTGGCGCGGCTCGAACGGGGTGCGCACCTGGGCGGTGGTCCTCTACCCTCGAGAGACGAGCTACACGAACGTGCCGACCTTCGTTGACACCAACATCCTGGTCTATGCCGAAGACCGCGACGCTGGAAGCAAGCATGCGATTGCCAGGGACTTGGTGGCCGGTCTCTGGCGCTCCGGCCAGGGAGCGGTGAGCATCCAGGTGCTGCAGGAGCTCTACGTGACCGTGACGCGCAAGGTGCCACGGCCTTTGAATCCCGAAGAGGCTCGCGCCATCGTTCAGCAATACCTCACCTGGCGCGTCGTGGCGAACACTGGCGGACGGCTCTTGGCGGCAATGAGCCGGTCGAGCGGCTTCAAGATCTCATTCTGGGACGCGTTGATCGTGGAGGCGGCCCATGCAGCGCGCTGTGACCGGCTGTTGACCGAGGACCTCAATCACGGCCAGCGGATCGGGGACCTGCTCGTCGTCAATCCCTTCAGGGTCGAAGACACGACGTGACTACGGCGCCTATACCGGTAGTGGCTGCCGCACACCGCCTCTCGAAGCTGGTGCCGAAGCAGATGTCTCGGGCGGTCCGGTCTCCCGCCACAGGGGGCGGGTTAGGCAGGTGGGGCCGCCTTCCGCCTTCAGCGAGATCTCGCGGCCGCGGTAGGTGAGGACCTCGCAGCCTGCCGCCTCGAGGCGTCCTTGGGTTACGGGGTTGCCTTCCAGCATCAGGCACTTGCGGGGCGAGAGCGCCAGCACGTTGGGTGCTTGCGTGGGAAGCTCGGCCTCGGGTACCTCGAGCAACTGGATGCCGCGGTCGCGGAGGAGGTGCCAGAAGGCGACCGGCAGGAGCGGGAGATAGACGACGGCGAGGTCACGGTCCACGAGGCTCACCAGTGACAGCAGGTGCAGGCAGGCGTCGGGGCCGGTCCAGTACGGCAGTTCCATCGGCAGGACCTCGACTCCGATCGGCTCGAGCGCGGCACGCAGCTGCCGCAGCCCTTCGCGATTGGTGCGGAAGCCCTGGCCGGCCGCCAGGGTCCCGCGGTCGAGCCACAGGAGGTCGCCGCCCTCGGCCTGGGCCTCGCCGTCGAGGGTCGCCAGGATCGGGATGCCCAGTGCGGCGAGCCGCCGGGCCATGGCCGCCTCCTCGCCCCGCCGCAGCGTTTTTCCCATCCGCAGCACGATCGCCCCATGCTCGGTGACCAGGGTTGGGTCGAAGACGAAGATGGCGTCGGCGCGGCCCGGCTGCGGCTCCGGATGGTCGACCACGTCGGCGCCGGCGGCGGCGAGGATCCCGGTCAACTCGTCGTGCTCCCGCAGCGCGGCTTCGAGGTCCGGCCTACCGTCGTAGTGCCACGCCGCCGGATCGGCGACCGCGAAGCTCGGCTCCGGGCGCTTGACCAGGACCCGGCGGAGCGGATCGACCATGCTCTGAACGCCGAAGGGCGGCGCAGTCATGGTGCGTGATCTGCGGTCTTACTGCCCCAGGAGTCAGGCATGGTTAGTTCCAGCCTCGCGTGTGGTATCACTTTGGCGTAGAGGGTTCTACCATGACTAACACGGTGGGAGAAAAGGGGCAGATCGTCATCGAGAAGCCAATCCGGGACGCGCTTGGAATCAGACCTGGCTGGGTGGCGATCCAAGATCTCAGAGAGGGTCACGTGGAGATCCGATTCTATCCTCCTGAACACCACCGCTCCCTGCGGGGGGTGCTGGCAGGCGAGATCCAGCGGGCAGTGCCGCTGCGTAGGTGGCGCAAGGAGCAGGAAGATGCCTGGCGGCAGGTTGCAAGCTCCTGAAACCCGGCGCCTGGCGCCGCGTACATGGTAGGTGACCCAGGGTTTCTCCGCGAGGGTGCGGCCATGCACGACGACGGTTCCGTAGCTGCCAGGTCCGGAAACCTGCACCGCGGCCTGCCCGCGCTCGAGACCGCACTGCAAGACCTGCGGTACGCCCTGCGCATGCTGCGCAAGAGCCCCGGCTTCACCGCCGTGGCGCTGCTGTCCCTGGCTTTCGGCATCGGCACCAACAGCGCCATCTTCAGCGTCGTCGACGCCCTGCTGCTCAAGCCGCTGCCGGTCGCCAATGCCGAGCGCCTGACCATCCTGAGGCGCAACGAAGACAACCCTGCACGGGCGCTGTGGTTCTCGTACCCGGCTTTCCAGACGCTGCGGGAAGCGGCGGCGGTGTGCTCCGGAGTGATCGCGTTGACCGCCGGCAATACGGCGGTGGTGCGGCCGCCCGCCCTGGCTGCCGGGCCGGCGCCGGCCGCCGGCTCGGGTGCGGGCACCGGTTCGAGCGCCGGCGACGCTGCCGAGACGGCCCGGTTCCAGCTGGTGTCCGGGAACTTCTTCTCGTTGCTGGGAGTGGGCATGGCGGCGGGGCGTCCCTTCACTGCCGCCGAGGACACCACGCCCGGCGGGCACCTGGTGGCGGTGCTCAGCGACGGCTACTGGCGGCGCCGCTTCGGCGGCGACCCCGGAGTGATCGGGAAGCCCATCACGGTCAACGGCGCCGTGCTGACGGTGGTCGGGGTCGCCCGGCGCGGGTTCCGCGGCGTGCTCGCCGACGAGGCTCCCGACCTGTTCCTGCCGGTAACCCTGCGGGACACGGTGAAGTTCCGCGGCTCGACGCACATCGACGGGCCCGGCGACATCGACAAGCCGTTCTGGAACCAGCCCAACGTATCCTGGCTGCAGCTCCTGGCGCGCCGCCGGCCCGGTGTCAGCCCGGCGCAGGCGAGCGCCCTGCTCAACGTGGTTTTCAACCGCGAGAAGCAGGCTGAGCTCGTGGGCCGTGACGATCCAGACGAGCGCAAGGCGGTGCTCGCACAGCACCTGGTGCTCGAGCCCGGGGCGCGCGGCATCTCCCGGCTGCGGGGACCGCTGACCCGCCCGCTGGTGCTGCTGCTGGCGGTGGCCGGGCTGGTGCTGCTGATCGCCTGCGCCAACGTCGCCAACCTGCTGCTGGCGCGGGCCGACAGCCGGCGCAAGGAGATGGCGGTGCGGCTCGGCATCGGCGCCGGCCGCTGGCGCCTGCTGCGCCAGCTGGTGACCGAGAGCCTCCTGCTCGCCGGTCTGGGCGGCGTTCTTGGGGTGGCTTTCGCCGGCTGGGGCAGCCGCCTGCTGCTCGCCCTGGTGTCACAGGATGCGGACCCGCTCCCGCTCGACGTCGACTTCGACTGGCGCAAGATCGCCTTCGCCGTGGCCGTGGCGCTCGCGACCGGCCTCGGCTTCGGCCTGGCGCCGGCGCTGCAGGCGACCCGCGTGGACCTCGCCGCGAGTCTGAGGCAGGGAGCGCGGAGCCTGATGGGCGGCGCCGGAGGGTGCGGCCGCGGCCGGATGCCGCTCGGGCG
>DATKFK010000589.1:0-2419 GCA_035544375.1 Thermoanaerobaculia bacterium | reverse complement strand
CCTTTGCCGCTACCTTGGGTCCACGATCGAGACGACCCCGGCGCGATCCGCGGAGACCCATGCTCCGGCGCCGGCCAGAGAGGGCTTCGTAGTAGCCGGCGGCCCCGGCGGCGGTGTGGCTAAGTAGTCCAGTCTCTAAGGGAAGATCCCCAGATCGGCGTAGCAGAGGGCGATCTTGTCGATGGCGTCGACGAAGGCGGCGGTGCGCAGGTCCGCCTTGCCGCGGTGCCGGTTGCGGATCTCGCGCAGGCGCTGGTAGGCGTTGACGAAGGTGTCCTCGAGGCCGGAGTTGACCAGGTCGGCCTCGTCCGCGCCGTGGGTGATGTTGGCCACCTCGGACGCGGCGAACCGCTTGTTGGTGGCTCCTTCGATGGCCCCCAGGATGCGGCGGAACGCGCCTTCCTCGAAGCGCTTCTCCATGCGCCCGAAGCGGACGTGCGAGAGGTTCTTGAGCCACTCGAAATACGACACCAGCACGCCGCCGGCGTTGACGAAGTGGTCCGGCAGCACCAGGACTCCGCGCTGGCCGAGCATCTCGCTCGCCTCGCTGGTGATCGGACCGTTGGCCCCCTCGACCACGATCTTGGCCTTGATCCGGTCCGCGTTCTCGGTGGTGATCTGGTTCTCGAGGGCCGCCGGCACCAGGATGTCGCAGTCGAGCTCCAGGCCCGCCTCGCGGCACGGCAGCTCGGTCGAGCCGGGATACCCCAGCATCGAGCCGGTCTCCTGTCGATGGGCCCAGAGCTTGGCCAGCTCGATGCCCCGGGGATCGTGGATGGCGCCCTCGTATTCGACGAAACCCACCAGCACCGCTCCGGCCTCCTCGAGGAAACGCGCCGCGTGATAGCCGACGTTGCCGAGTCCCTGGATCACCACGCGCTTGCCCGAAAGACCGCGCGAGAGGCCGAGCGGCTTCATGTCCTCCTCGACGTCGACCGCCTCGCGCGTGGCGATGGCCACGCCGCGCCCGGTGGCCTCCGAACGGCCGCGGATGCCGCCCTGGGCCAGCGGCTTGCCGGTCACGCAGGCGGTCCCCTCCAGCTTGTCGGTCGAGAGCGCGACGTAGGTGTCCACGATCCACGCCATCTCGCGCGGTCCGGTGCCGAAGTCCGGCGCCGGCACGTCGGTGCCGGGGCCGATGAAGTTCTTCTTGACCAGCTCGAAGGTGTAGCGCCGGGTGATGCGCTCGAGCTCCTGCGGCGAGTACTTCTTGCTGTCGATGGCGATGCCGCCCTTGGCGCCGCCGAAGGGCACGTCCACCACGGCGCACTTGTAGGTCATCAGCGCCGCCAGCGCCACCACCTCGTCCTCGTTCACCGACAGGCTGTAGCGGATGCCGCCCTTGGTCGGCAGCTTGTGGTGGCTGTGCTCGGCGCGCCAGGCATGGATCACCTCGATGGAGCCGTCGGCACGCTGCAGCGGGAAGGTGAAGTGGTAGACGCTGTTGCAGTTCTTGATCAGCGTCAGCAGGTCCTGATGGTGGGAGGTGAGCGCCGCTGCCTTGTCGAAGTTGCGGTTGACCTGATCGAAGAAGCTGATGGTTTCGGCCATGGCTCGCTTTACAGTCGGGAAGTTCAGGGGCTCGGATCCTGGCCGGCCCGCGCGGTCGGTCTGGACAAACGCCGCAGTGATAGCATTCTTCGCGCGCCGCCTGCAACCCCCGGCATCCCCGGAGACGACCGCGATCCCCTCCTCCGTCATGGCTTTCGACGCCGACACCCTGGGGCGCGCGCTCTCGACCGACCTGCTGGGCAACAGCGCGGCCAGCTGGCTGCAAGCCGGCGGCATCACGCTCCTGCTGCTGCTGGCCGCGCTGCTGGTCAAGCGGCTGCTGCGGCGCCGCTTCGCGCGTCCGGAGGCAGCCGGTGCGGACGGCGCCCCGGCGGCGGCCGGGCCGGCCGCTTTCACCCTGGCGGCAGCCGGGCCGGCCGCCTTGGCCCCGGGGACACGGCGCACGTCCACCCCGACAGCGGGGGCTTCCGCCGCCCAGGACCTGGTGCAGGAGCTGATGCTGCGCACCCGGTGGGCGCTGCTGCTGCTGCCCGCCGTCTTCCTCGGCTCCCTGGCCCTCGTCCTCTCGCCGCACGTCTACGCGCTGCTGCGCACCCTCGCCGTGCTTGCCCTGCTGCTGCAGGTGGCGCTGTGGGGGACGGTCGGGATCGAGCTGTGGGTGAGCCGCACGCGCCAGCGGCGTCTGGCGCAGGACGGCGCCTCGGCGATCCTCATCGGCTCGCTCAACTTCATCATGCGGCTGGTCCTCTGGGTGCTCATTGTCCTCTTGGCGCTCGACAACCTGGGGGTCAACGTCACCGCCCTGGTGGCCGGGCTGGGAGTCGGGGGCATCGCCGTCGCGCTGGCGTTGCAGAACCTTCTCGGCGACATCCTGGCCTCCATGTCAATTGCCGCCGACAAGCCCTTC
>DATKFK010000588.1:0-2990 GCA_035544375.1 Thermoanaerobaculia bacterium | reverse complement strand
CCGCCAACGGCCAGCACCTGATCGCCGAGCCGCCCGACCTGACCGCGCTGCTCGGCGGCGCCGATGGATCCGCGAACACCCGCCCCCAGACCCCAGGCACCCCCCAAACTATCGGCGGGATCGTCGCCACCAACATCTCCGGCCCGCGCCGCATCGCCTGGGGCGCCATGCGCGACCACGTCCTGGGCATCCGCGCGGTGAACGGCGCCGGCGAGCCGATCCACTCCGGCGGCCGCGTGCTGAAAAACGTCACCGGCCTCGACCTGTGCAAGCTGCTCACCGGCAGCCACGGCACGCTCGCCGTGATCACCGAGGTCACCGTAAAAATCCTGCCGGCGCCGGAAACCACCGGCTCGCTCGTCCTGCCCGGTCTGGACGCCGAGCGCGCCGTCGCCGCGCTGTCCGCCGGCCTCGGCTCGCCGTACGGCGTCTCCGCCGCTGCCTGGCTGCCGGACGCATCGCTGCTGCCGGCGCTCGCTCCCGCCGTGGGCGGCGCCAAAAACTCCGCCACCCTGCTGCGCATCGAGGACTTTGCCGCCTCCGTCGCCTACCGCACCGCCCGCCTGCGCGCCGAGCTGGCCTCGTTCGGCACCGCCGACCTGCTGGACGACGCCGCCTCCCGCGCGGTCTGGCGCGCCGTGGGCGACGCCGCGCCGCTGCCGGCCGCGCCTTCGGACGCTATCTGGCGCGTCTCCGTCCGCCCCTCCGCCGGCCCCGCCGTGCTGCGCGCCGTCGCCGAGGCCGGCGTGCGCGGCTTCCTCGACTGGGGCGGCGGCCTGGTCTGGCTCGCCGGCCCGGCCGACGCCGCCACGCACAGCGCGGTGCAACACGCTGCCGTCGGCGCACGCGGGACCTGGACCCTGCTGCGCGCGCCCGACGCCCTGCGCGTCGCGGTTGACGTCGTGCCGCCGGAGGCCGCACCACTCGCGCGCATCACCCGCCGGGTGAAGGCCGCGTTCGACCCACATGGCATCCTCAACCCCGGCCGCCTCTACGCCGGCCTGTAGCGGACTACGCGATGGTTCCCACCCCCCTGATCCTGACGGTTCTTCTGATCGCGTGGGCCCCTAGTGGGTTCAGCTACCTCTTCAGTTGGCCGAAGCGGCGGCTGGTGAACCCATATTTCGCGGTGCTGGGCGGCAGCGTCGGCCTCATGGTCTTCACCCTCGCCTTGGCGATACTCGACGTACGGATCGTCTGGCTCTCCTGGGTGTTGCTGGCCAGCGGCATCCTCCTGGTCGGCAGGTCGATCGTGATGTTGCGAAGGTCGCTGGCGGTGGTGCGCGAACGTGACCGCGAGATCGCCCAGCGCCGCATGCGCGGCGGCTGACCGGTGCAGACCACCTTCACTGCGGAGCAACTGCGCGACCCCGACATCGCCGTCTCCAACCAGGTGCTGCGCTCCTGCGTGCATTGCGGCTTCTGCACCGCCACCTGCCCGACATTCCTGCTGCTCGGCGATGAGCTCGACAGCCCGCGCGGCCGCATCTACCTGATCAAGGACATGCTGGAATCCGGCCGCCCCGCCGCCGAGCTGGAGGTGCGCCACATCGACCGCTGCCTGTCCTGCCTGTCCTGCATGACCACCTGTCCCTCCGGCGTGCACTACATGCACCTGGTCGACCACGCGCGGACCCACATCGAGCAGACCTACCGCCGCCCCTGGCACGAGCGGCTGCTGCGCCGCGTGCTGGCCACCACACTGCCGCGCCCAAAGCTGTTTCGCGCGGGCTTGCTCGCCGGCGCCGTGCTCCGCCCGCTGCTGCGCCGGGTCATCCCGGCCATCGGACCATTCACCCGTCGCTTGCACGCGATGCTCGCGCTGATGCCGGCGCACCTGCCGCCGCCCGGTGCCGCCGAAACGCCAGGCGTCCACCCCGCAGTCGGCCCCCGACGTGCCCGCGTGGCGCTGCTGGCCGGCTGCGCCCAGCAGGTGCTCGCGCCCGAAATCAACCAGGCCACCATCCGCCTGCTCACCCGCCTCGGCGTCGAGGTCGTCGTCGCCCCCGGCGCCAGTTGCTGCGGCGCACTGGTCCAGCACATGGGCCGCCATGCCGAGGCGATGACGGCGGCGCGCGCCAACATCCAGGCCTGGTCACGCGAAATCGACGGGGCCGGACTCGACGCCATTGTGATCAACACCTCCGGCTGCGGCACGGTGGTGAAGGATTACGGCTTCCTGTTCCGCAACGACCCACTGCGCGCGGACGCCGAGCGCATCGCCGCCCTGACGCTCGACGTTAGCGAGTTCCTGACCCGGATCGACTACGCGCCGACGCGTCCGCCGCCCGGCCTGACCGTCGCCTACCATTCCGCGTGCAGCCTGCAGCACGGCCAAAAAATCACCGCCGAGCCGAAAAACCTGCTGCGCCGTGCCGGCTTCACCATCGTCGAGCCGGTCGAGCCACACATCTGCTGCGGCTCCGCCGGCACCTACAACCTGTTGCAGCCGGAGCTCGCCGGCCGGCTGCGGACGCGCAAGCTTGCGCATCTGCACGCGACCGAACCGGACCTGATCGCCGCCGGCAATATCGGCTGCATCACGCAACTGTCCGGCGACGGCATCCCTGTGGTGCACACGGTCGAGCTGCTCGACTGGATGGCCGGCGGCCCGCCCCCGGCGGCATTGCCATAGCGTGCCGCTTGCAATGCGCGCCCGTGCCGCGCCAGCATGGCGCATGCGTCGCTGGTTGCTCCTGCTGCTGATCGCCACGCCCGCGCTGGCCCAAACGTCTGCGCTTACCGGGACGCCTGCGCTGGCCCAGACGCCCGCCGAGCGTGCCGCGGCGCTGGACCGTCTGCTCGACGCGCTGAAGGCCGCGCCAAGTGCCGAGGCGGCGGCGCCGCTCGAGCAGCAGATCATGCAGCGCCTGTTGCAGGCGGGATCGCCGGTGGTGACGCTGCTGATGAGCCGCGGGGCGCGCGAGATGCAGGCCGAGTCCGCGCAGCAGGCGATCGAGGATTTTACCGATGCCATCACGCTCGATCCC
>DATKFK010000587.1:0-10802 GCA_035544375.1 Thermoanaerobaculia bacterium | reverse complement strand
CCGCCGCGGCCGCCCCCGGCCATCTCGTAGGTCATGCCGATGGCGCCGTGCAGGCTGGGATAGGAGTCCCCGTAACCGGGGTAGAACAGGTCGTAGTTCTCCTCCTTGTAGTAGATCCAGCCGTGGCGGTCGAACGCCTCGGCGTTGGCGCGGCCGAAGGTGTCCAGCCAGGAGAGCACCCGGCGGTCGATCCGCGGGTGCACGGGCTCGGCCGCCGGCGGGAAAAAGTAGCTCGACTCGGTGCCCATCTCGTGGAAGTCCACGTAGACCTGGGGCTCCCACGCGCGGTAGGCGGCGATGCGGCCGCGGCTCTCCTGCTGGGTGGCCCAGGCCCAGTCGCGGTTGAGGTCGATGAGATAGTGGTTCTGGCGGCCGCCGGGCCAGGGCTGGTAGTGCTCGGCCGCCTCCCGGTGGACGTTGGGGGCCTCGCCCTGGCGCTCCTCGTAGCCGTGGAGGTAGCGCTCGCGGCCGTCGGGGTTGCACAGCGGATCGATCAGCACGACGATGCCGTCCAGGAGATCGGCCATCTCCCCCTGCGCCGCGGCCAGCGCATAGGCGGTCACCATGGCTGCCTCCGACGACGACGCCTCGTCGCCGTGGACGCCGTACGCCAGCCAGACCACCGCGGGCAGGCGCCTGGCCAGGCGCTCGCGCTCGCTTTCCGAGAGCGCCTGGGGATCGGCCAGGCGCAGGCGCTCGGTGCGGATCTCGTCGAGCCGCGCCAGGTTCTGCGGGCTGGTGATGGCGACCAGCTTCAGCGGCCGGCCCTCGTAGGTGCGCCCGTACTCCCAGACCTTGACGCGCGGCGACGCGGCGGCGAGCGCGTCGAAATAGGCGGCGATGCGCTCCCAGTGCGTGAAGCGGCCGCCCACGGGATAGCCGAGCACGGCGTCCGGACGCGGCACCCGCTCGTCGAGCGGCGGCAGCTCGACGACGTCCGCGTTGGACAGCGGCGCGAGCAGGCCTTCCGGCGCCGTCGCCATGGCCGGGTCGCGGTGCGCCTGCGGCTGCGGCTGCGGCGGTGACTTGGGCTTGTCCGCCGCGCGGGCGGCTGGGCGGCCGGCGCCGGCGCCGGCTGCGGCGAAGGCCGCCGGCATTGCCGGCGCCATCGCCGCCCCCACCGCCGTTGCCGCCGCCAGCAGGACTGCCAGGAGCTCGAATCTGCGCTGCATCGGGAACCCTCGCTCTCTCACGGCTGCTCGCTCACGACTGCAAATCATGACAGACGGCGCCGCCGCCGCCACCGCCGGCGATGCTCCGGCGGCCGCTGCGGCGCCGCCGGCGCCCGGGATCAGGTCGAGACTATGCTCTCGGAAGAAATATTGAGGCGCTTCATCATCTCGTGCAGCGTCGTCGGCTTGACCCGCAGCATCTCCGCCGCCTTCTTCTGCACGCCGCCGCAGGTTTGCAGCGCCTTGACGATCAGCTGGCGCTCGTAGTCGGAAACCGCTTCCTTGAACGAGATGCCGTTGGTCGGCAGGCTGGGGGGCGAGAAGCCGAGGGTTTCGGGATGCCGCACCGAGGTCGGCAGCAGGTCCACGTCCAGCGCTTCGCCGGTGGACAGCACCACGGCGCGCTCGATGACGTTCTCGAGCTCGCGCACGTTGCCCGGCCAGTGATAGTCGAGCAGCAGCTCCATGGCCCGCGGCGAGATGTCGCGGATCGGCTTCTCGTTCTCCCGCGCGTAATGGGTCAGGAAGTGCTGGGCGAGCAGCGGGACGTCCTCGTTGCGCTTGCGCAGCGGCGGCAGCGTCACGGTGATCACGTTGAGCCGGTAGTACAGGTCTTCGCGGAACTGCCCGGCCTGCACCGTCTCCTCGAGGTCGGCATTGGTGGCGGCGATGATGCGCACGTCCACCCTGACCGTCTCGATGCCGCCCAGGCGCATGAACTCCTTTTCCTGGATGACCCGCAGCAGCTTCGCCTGGGTGTCGAGCGGGATGTTGCCGATCTCGTCGAAAAAGATGGACCCGCTGGCGGCCAGCTCGAACAAGCCCTTCTTGCTGGCGATGGCGCCGGTGAAGGCGCCGCGGATGTGGCCGAAGAGATTGCTTTCCAGCAGGTCGGCCGGCATGGAGCCGGAGTTGACGGTGATGAAAGGCCCGTCGGCGCGCCGCGAATGGTGGTGGATGGCCTTGGCCACCAGCTCCTTGCCGGTGCCGCTCTCGCCCAGGATCAGGATGTTGCTCTTGGCCGGGGCGGAGAGCTGGATGAGCTCGAACACCTGCTGCATGGGCTTGCTCTTGCCCAGGATGTTGTCGAAGCCGAAGCGCTGCCGCAGCTGCTGCTTCAGGCTGCGGTTCTCCATCGCCAGCCGCCGCTGCTCGAGCCCCTTGCGGACGGTGAGCAGCACCTCCTCGTTCTTGAACGGCTTCGGGATGTAGTGGAACGCCCCTTCGCGCATCGCCTCGATGGCGCTCTCGATGGACGAGTAGGCGGTGATCACCACCACCACCTGGTCGGGTTCGCGGCGCCGGATCTCGCGCAGCACCTGGATGCCGGAGATGCCCGGCAGCATCAGGTCGAGCAGCACGAGGTCCACCTCCTCGCGCTCGAGCATGTCGAGGGCGGCCTCGCCGGAGCGGGCCGAAAGGGTGCTGTGCCCTTCCCGCCGGAGAAGCACGGTGAGGACGTCCTGCAGCACGTCTTCGTCGTCGACGATGAGGATGTTCATGGTCGGTCCGCGGCGCCATCCGCGCCGGCGGTGGCGTCGGCGCCGGCGCCCGCGGCGGCCGGCGGGGCGCCGCGCTCGGCGGCCGCCGGCGGCAACCTGGGAAGCGCGACCGTGAAGCAGGCGCCATGCCCCGGCGTGCTTAAGACGTCGAGGCTGCCGCCATGGCGCAGCACGATCTCGTGGCTGATGGTCAGCCCCAGGCCCGTGCCGCCGCGATGCAGCTTGGTCGAGTAGAACGGCTGGAACACGGTGGCGAGGTGCTCCGGCGGGATTCCCGGTCCGGAGTCCTTGACGCGGATGGTCACCTGGCCGGCGGCCGCCGCCACGGCGAGGTCGAGCCGGGCGCCGGCCTGGCCGGACATGGCGTCCAGGGCGTTGCCCAGCAGGTTGGCGAAGACCTGCTCGAGCTCGCCGTCGGCGCCCAGCACCCGCAGCGCGTCGGCAGCGGGCGGGAGGTCCCAGTGGAGCTCGACGCGGCCGCGCTCGATGCGCTCGCCGAGGAGCTCGACGCATTCGCGCAGCAGCGGCAGGATCGCGAGCGGGCGCCGCTCGCGCTGGCGCTCGCGGGCGAACTCGAGCAGGTTGTTGACGATGCGCGCCGCGCGGAAGGTCTGGCGCTCGACCTTCTTGAGCAGCGAGTAGCGCGGATCGTTCTCCGCGGTGTCCGAGAGCAGCATCTGGGCGTAGCTCGAGATACCGGTGATCGGCGTATTGACCTCGTGCGCCACGCCGGCCGCCAGCATGCCGAGGGCGGCGAGGCGGTCCTTCTCCTTGAGCGAACGCTCCATCGCCACCCGCTCGCTGACGTCGTAGACCACCAGGATGCTGAGCGGCTCCCGGTGCGTGCCCCGGCTGGAGGGACCGGGCGCCACCTCGCTCAGCTCGGCGACCTCGGCCAGGGAGAGCTGCAGGAAGCGCTCGCGAGGCGCGGCCGGCCCGCCCCGGTTGCCCTGGCCGCCCTCGGCGTTCGGGTCGCCCTGATCGGCGGGCCGTTCCAGGTAGCTGACCTCGATGGGGCCCTCTCCCGGGGAGGGGAGGGGGCTGACCGGCAGCACCTCTTCGATGGCCCGGCCGATCAGCAGGTGGGGCTCGCGTCCGACCAGGGCGCCGAAGGCGGGGTTGGCCGAGACCAGGCGCCGCTGGCAGTCGAGGACCGCGATGCCTGCCGGCGAGGACTCGAAGATGCCGTCGCTGTAGCGCTGCAGCCGCTGCACCTCTTGCAGCTGCAGGTGGAGCTGGCCGAGGAGCTGGGCGTTCTCGATCGCCAGCGCCGCCTGGTTGAGGAGGTGACGGATGAGGTCGAGGTCCTCGCTGTTGAGCGGCGTCTGGTCGCGTTTCCAGCCGCTCAGCACCAGCCCGACGCCGCGCCCGCGCACGGTGAGGGGGAAGGCATAGCGGTAGCCGGCGATGAACAGCTGCTGCAGCGGCGACGGCCCGCTTACCGGCAGCTCCGTGCCGGCGAGGCGGTAGACGTTCTCGCGCCACACCGCGGGGTCGAGCGCCGCGGCGGGAACGACCGGCGGCGGCGCCGCCAGGGTCCGGCGGTGCAAGGTGCGGGTGCCGGACGCCGGCAGCGCGCTCGCGGCGCCGCCGGTGCCGGAGGTGCCGGGAGCCGGGCCCGCGTCGCGGGTGTCGACGACGTCGATCACCACGAGGTTCTCGCCCTGCGACAGGTAGATGCCGGCCCGCTCGAGGTCCATGCCTGCCGCCAGACGGTCGAGCAGGGCGCCGCAGAGGCGGCCGAGATCGCGCTCGTGCAGCAGGTCGCGGCCGAGCCCCAGCAGGGCGCGGCGCTTGCCGAAGGTGCCCCGGTACTGCAAGCGCTCGATCGCCGCCGAAAGAGTGTGCCGCGTCGGCACCAGCAGGCCGGCGATCCCCAGGCCGGCGGCGAACGAGAGCAGGTTGCGCGCCAGCGGCAGCTCCGGAGAGATGCCGCGGGTGATGGCCAGGTTGACCAGGGAAAAACCGAAGACGCCAAGCAGCAAGGTGACCGTGCCCGACACGACGTCGCGCGCGATCACCTCGATGTCCCACAGCTTGTACCGCAGGATGGCGTAGGCGAAGGTGAGGGGAACCAGCGCGAGCGGCAGCACGGCGACGGCGGCCACCAGGTCGGGCGGGCGCAGCCCCACCACGAAGGGGGCGACGTAGAACACGAGGAACGGGAGATAGCCGCCTGCCAGGCCGAAGATCATCCAGTGCATCTGGCGGCGCGGCTCCCAGCCCCGCTCGCGCAATGCCCGGTAGAGCAGCACCGCGACCGCCGCCAGGCTGAACGAGACCAGGTGCAGCAGATCGATCCGGTCCAGCGCCCGTAGCGAGGCGGCCGTGGGGTGGCCGCCGAACAGCCAGCGCCCGTTGGCGAACATGAGGTCGAGCTGCAGGGTCAGCAGCACGGCGCCCGGGAGGTAGAGGAAAGCGATCAGGCGCCCCCGTGGCGCCGTGGCGAGGCGAAGGCCGCCGTCGCGGCGGCGGCCGGCGCTGCCGGCGCTGCCCTCCGGCGTCGGCGCCGGAGGCGAGGCCGGGAAGATCAGGAACAGGTGCAGCGTCAGGGCCGGCAGCAGGCTGCGCGCCAGCTGGTCGCCGAAGTAGGCGAGCCGGTACTCCCCATCCACCGGCGGCACCGGGGTGAGCAGATAGAGCAGCGCGGAGGTCAGGCACCACAGGCAGAAGACGAACCCCTCGCGGCTCTGCTGGCGGGTGAGCGTGTAGAGCCCGATCAGCAGGTAGGCGGCGCCGATGAAGACCAGGATCAGGTAGGGAACGTCGGGAGAGAGCGGCGGCCGATGGTAGGCGACGCGCTGCACCTGTCCGCCGCGCAGCACCGCCAGCTCGGCGGCGGCCTGCCCGCGCAGCCGCTCGCCCAAGGCTGCCGCACCGCCGGCCTCGCCACCGTCGACGAGCAGGATCTCGTCGCCGGCCTTCACGCCGGATGCGGGATCGTCGACCCGGCTGACGCGCACGATGCCGCCGGCATTTTCGGCGGCAAAGCCGACGGGTTGGAACGAGGCGATCTTCCTGCGCACGCTGAGCGCGCCCAGGACCACCGTGGCAACCGCCAGCAGGAGGCAGAGCGAGAGACGAAGGGTGCGAGACCGCGTCATTGGATGGAGAAACCGGTGCCGCCCCTTGTCAAAGCACTTTCCATGCCAGTCCGGCACTTTTTTGAACCAGCGTCAAGCCCATGAATATACGTGACATCGGGGTCTTCAATCCATAAATCCGGATGGAATCCGGTTCCATGGATCCAAGCCATTGGGAGGGGTGAGGAGGCAAAAAGCGGCGGCCTGAGGACGCCAAAGGCGTGGGCCGGTGGCCTTGATGGCGGGGGGCGGCAGCTGATGGCGGCTGGTGGTGCCGGCGGGTGGCGGGCTGGGTGGTGGTGGCTGATCGCGGCTGGTGGTGGCCGGGAGCGGCCGCAGACCGACTCAGGGTCCGGCGACAGGCGGAGGCGGTAGGAACTAGAACTTGACCGCGACGCCGCCGAGGATGCTGCGGTGAAGCTGGGTATCGGTGATGGCAAGGGAAGGCGCCGTGCCGCGGCTCAGCTCCATGTTGACCTGCAGGGCCCATTGCGCGGCCAGGTTCCAGAGGAAGCTCAGATCCTGGGAGAGCATGAGCTGCAGGCGATCGAGGTCCACCGGCGCCCCCCCGGCCAGGGCCGCGGCCGTCGCGCCGCCCAACGCCGCCTGGCCCTGGGTCAGGTGATGGAAGGCCAGGAAGACACCGGTCGCGGTGTTCGTGAAGTGGGTATCGAGGGAGGTCACCATGTAGCGGACCTGGTTCTTGTATGGATGCCCGTCGGCGCCGATGAAGATGCCGCCGCCGCCCATGGCGAAGCTGGACTCGAGCGAGGTCTTGATCTGCGGCGTCAGCCGGTGGCTGATGACCAGACGCACCTCAGGCACGCGGTCGCCGGGCACCAGGTACAGGCTCTCGAGGCGATCGAAGACCGCGTCGCTGAAGTACAGGCGCAGGGTCTGTCCGACCAGGCGCTCCGTGCCGCTGAACGTGATCGCGTCGTCGTCGCCTTCATGGCGGGAGAGGCTGAGCTCGTAACAGGCCTTGCCGCCCTGCTGGCACAGATCGGACTCCTTGAACAGCGCGGGCAGGAACTCCGGGTTGACCGCGCTCTGCTGGTACACCCGGTGGGTGGCCGACCCCCGTGCCTGCCAGCCTTCGTCCAGCTGCAGCACCAGGCCGCCCTGCGGCGCCAGCGACAGGCTGCCGTCCAGCAGCGTGGTGTAGAGGCCGTATTCGACCAGCAAAGCCGGCTGCAAGCGGCTGCCGCCGCGGGCGAAGAAGTCGACCGTCTGATGGTCCGGCGCCAGGCCGCCGAGCGGCACGCCCGGCGCTCCCACGGCGGTGAACGAGCCCGAGCCGCCGCCTAGGTTGGTCGCCAGGTTGCCGGCGAGGTTGGTGGTGGTCGAGCCGGTCGGCACCAGGTCGAACATGCTCTCGCTGTAGCTGAAGCCGGCCTGCAGCGAGTTGTCCTCGCCCAACCCCGTGGTGTAGGAGCCTTCCACGTTCCAGGTCCGCGAGGCGCCGGGGATGTACGCCGGGTCGATGGCGCTTTGGCGGTGGTAGTTGTTCTCGCTCGTGTACTGTGCCGCGAAGTCGGAGTGGCTGTTGTCGCCCAGCTTCTGGCTCCAGCTCACCTGGTAGTGGTCCAGCCCCACCGGCTCCCCCGGCCCGTTGGCGGTGCGCGGCAACAGGTGGTTGTTGAGCGAGGTGACGGTGATCCGGCTGCTCGGTCCGGCTTCAAGGTCGAGCGACATGGCGCTCGTCTTGCCGTCGGCCGAGGTGCCGGGCATCGCCCGCGACGAACCCCCCGCGGCGCCGCCGAGCAGGCTGTCCGAGGTCATCTGCGAGAACCGCCCGGAGAGCCCGACCTGCACCTGGCCCAGCTGACCTTCGATGCCCAGCTTGCCCGACGACACCTGGCCGACTCCGACCTGGGCGACGTTGGCGACCCCGGTCATGGCCTGCACCTCGGTGTGGAAGCGGGAGCCGCCGCTCAGCGCCGCGCTGCTGCCGCCGCTGCCGCTGCCGCTGGCCAGGGTGCCTCCCGGAGTCATGCCGCCGCTCGCCGGGGTTGCCGAAGTTCCCGGGGCTCCCGCGCTTGCCGCCTTCGTCTGGCCGTCTTGAGCGCCGGCCTGACCGCCGTCTCGGGCACCGGCCTGTGCGCCGGGTGCGTCGGAGGCGTCGATGTCGCGCAGCACGTCGGCGGGGATGCGCGCCCGCAATGCCCAGAAGTCGCCGTCGGCAGGATCGGTGTTGCTTTTGCGCGCGGCGTTCCCCGGCAGTGCCGGCAGCCCCGGGTGCGCAGGGTTGGCCGACGAGCCCTGGGCCGTGGAACCCTTGGCGGCATCGCCCGAGGCGCGCTGCGCCAGCTGCAGCTCGAGGAATTGATAGGCCTTGGCGGTGTCGCGGGTGACCATGATCACGACCGGCAGGAAGCCCGGCTTGTTGGCGATGATCTTGTAGAGGCCGGCAGGCAGGTCGCGGAACAGGAAGTTGCCCTGCGCGTCGGTCATCACCTTGAAGAGAGCGAGGTCGGCCAGCTGATAGGCGTACACGCCGGCCGCCCCCAGCGGCGATGCATTGCCGGTCACCCTGCCGGCGAGGCCGGTGCCGAAGTTGGCGGCTTTTTGAGCGCCTTGGACGCTTTGAGCAGGGGACTTGGGAGCGCCGGGCTGGGGCTTGGCTGCCGGGGCCGCGACTGCCGCCGGGGTCGATGCGCCCGTGGCGGTGCCCGTTGCAGTGACGGGGCCGTGGTTCGAGAAGGTCGGCGCGGACATCCCGGTCATGCCGGTCATGCCGTCGATCGACGATGGCGCCGAAGTCGAGGAAGCCGCCGATGGGAGCGGGGTGGCGGATGGCACGACCCTGGCGGAGCTGACCTGCTGCGCCAAGGCCCTGCCGGCGCCTAGCCCAATCGTTCCCACCAGGACGCCCGTCGAGGCGACCGTGAGAATCAACGCTGCTGGACGTGACCTGGCCATCGCTGATCCCCTACGAACCTAGACTCTAGTCCCGGCAGGCAGCGGTGTCAATCAGACCAGGGAGCACGCGGAGCGCAAAGCAGATGGTGGTTTTCAAGCAGAAACTGCTGGCAGAAGCGGCGGACGTTGCGCGAGGCCGCCGCCAGACGGCGCCGGCCAAAGAGTCAGGAGGCGGCGCGGCCGCACCGCCTCCCGTCCCACCCGGGTGGAGAGGTCAAATCAGCAGCCCGCGCAGGTAAGGCAGGTCTCGCAGGTCGCGCAGGTGACGGTGCAGTTGGCGCAGACGGTGTAGGCGCAGGTGACATAGTTGGTACAGGGGTTCGTCCCCCGGTTCCCAGCCACTGCTGCTGCCAACGCCGGGGACGACAGCTCGCGGACGGTTTCGCGATGGAGGGTCAGCTTCTTGCCGTTTCTCTTCATGGGTTTCTCCTTGTCCAAACCTCTTGGACGGATTTGTCGGTCGAGGTGTCGTTTCCGGCGACGGCTCGCACCAGGCCTGAAGGCGATCGCCGGTGCTCCCGGGCGGTCCAGGCTCCACCCATGAATAGATACGAAGACGTTTCTCCCGCGGGGACACCGCGGCGGCCAGGCTGGCCCGTGTGCCGAGCGGCTAGCGGGCCTTCACCTCGGTCCACAGCCGGTCGAGCAGCGGCGTGGTGGCGCCCAGGTCCTCGATCAGCTCGCAGCGGTCGAGCACGGCGGGCGGCGGGTAGACGGCGGGATCGTCGCGGATGGCGGGAGCGAGGAGCTGCCGAGCGGTCCGGTTGGCGGTCGCGTACCGGACGCCGCTGGCGACGCGGGCCGCGACCGGAGGCTCGAGGAGGTAGGCGAGAAAGGCATAGGCAGCGTCGAGGTGGCGCGCGGTGCTGGGAATGGCCAGGCTGTCGATCCACAGCGTCCCGCCCTCCTTGGGCACCACGTAGGCGAACCGCCGCGGGTCCTGCGCCACCACCTTGGCGAGCTCGCCGTTCCAGCCCTGGGCCAGGTCGACGTCGCCGGCGGCCAGCAGGTTGGCGAAGTCGGCGCTGTTGTAGGTGCGCACCAGGCGCTTCTGCGCTTGCAGCGTGGCGGCGGCGCGGCGCAACGTCGCCGGATCGCGCTCGTTGATCGACCTGCCCGCGAGCAGCAGGGCGGCGCCGAACGCTTCGCGCATGTCGTCGAGCATCAGGATGCGGCCGGCGTAGCGCGGATCGAACAGGGCTCCCCAGCTGTCCACCGGTCCGCTCACCTTGAGCCGGTCGTAGCCGATGCCGGTGGTGCCCCACAGGTAGGGGATCGAGAAGCGGTTGCCGGGATCGAACTTGCGGTCGAGCAGGCGCGGGTCGAGGTTGGCGAAGCCCGGCAGGCGGCGGCGGTCGAGCGGCCGCAGCAGGCGCTGGGGCGCCAGCACCTGCACCATGTAGTCGGAAGGCACGACCAGGTCGTAGTCGGCGACCCCAGACTGCAGCTTCTCGAGCAGCGCTTCGTTCGAGGAATAGGTGTCGACCTCGACCCGGACGCCGGTGCGGTGCTCGAAGCCGCTCACCACCTCGGCCGGCAGGTAGTTGGTCCAGATGTAGACGTTGAGGCGGCGCGCCCCGCGCGCGCCCTCCGAGGCGCCGCCGCAGCCCGCGGCGGCCAGCGCGGCCATCGCGGCCAGCGCAAGGATTGCCACCACCGCGGCCGGCCGTCTCACGCAAGGCTCCCGGCGTCTCGCGCCAGCAGGCTGTGCGCCAGCGCGATCAGCGTCACGGTCACCAGCAGCAGGGCCGCCGAGACGGCATTGACCTCCGGCGTCACACCGGCCTTGAGCAGCGAGTAGACGTGCAGGGGCAGCGTGGTGGCGCCGGCGCCGGCCACGAACGAGGTGATCACGTAGTCGTCGATCGACAGCGTGAAGACCAGCAGCGCGCCGGCCAGGATGCCCGGCAGCGCCAGCGGCAGGGTGACGCGGCGGAAAACCTCCCAGCCGCCGGCGCCGAGATCGCGGGCGGCCTCGGCCAGGGTCGGGTCGAGCCCCGCCAGGCGGGCCCGCACCACCAGCGCGACATAGGAGATGCTGAACACCACGTGGGCGATGAGCACGGTGATGAGCGACAATCGCATCTTCCAGGCGCCGAAGAGGGTGAGGAGGGCCGCGCCCA
>DATKFK010000586.1:0-3823 GCA_035544375.1 Thermoanaerobaculia bacterium | reverse complement strand
TGCTGAGCTACGCACTGGCACTGCTCCATCGCCGCGCCGGAGCGGCCTATCCGCCTAGCCTGGCCGCCGCCGCCGAGCTGGAGCGCCAGCTGCAATCCCGCGCCGCCGCCCAGTCCTGCTCAGCCGGCCCCGGCCCCGGCCCGGCGCGGCGCCGCGACGGCGCGGCACGAACGGCGGCCGCGCCTGCGGATCGGCCTCCCACAGACCGCCGGCTGGCCCCCCGCGGCCACCCGACGGGCCGCCGGCCAGCCTGCGACTGCGGCGCCGGCTGGCGCTGGCAGGCTGCCGGCGAGCTGCTGGTCCTGCGCCGGAGGCCGCAGGCGCAGGGCGAGACCGTCCCGCCTTTCACATATACTGTGGAGTTCCCGGGAGAGCTCACCATCCCGGAGATCGGGGTGACGATCAGGGTGAGCCGCGGCCCGGCCGAGGCCTGGATGCTGCGCGGCGCGCCGCTCCGGGCCGGCTTGGCGTTGCCGCTGCCGGGCGCCGGCTCCCTCACGGTGCGCAGTCGCCGGCCGGGAGACCGGTTGTGGCCGCTGGGCTCGCCAGGCCGCCGCAAGTTGAAGGAGGTCCTGATCGACCGCGGCGTGCCGCGGTGGCAGCGGGACCGGCTGCCGCTGCTCTGCTGGGCAGGAGAAATCGCATGGGTTCCCGGAATCACCATCGACCATCGCTTCCGACTGACCGGTCAGGCCGAGGTTTGCCGCGCGGAGATCGTCGCCGCGCAGCCGTGAACGCCGGCCGCGGCGGCCGCGGATGGCCGGGCCCGCGGGCGCTGCCGGTGCCCGCGCCGCGGCTGATGGCCCCGCCGCCCCTGGCTGGCGCGCGCCCGCAGGCGGGCGGGAATCCAGATCATGAGCATGCGGTTAGGGGATCTGAAGGGACGTTCCGCCCCGCGCCGGAGTTCGTTCGCGCCTGGGGCGCTCCACACGAGGTAGCCGAGCTTTGAACTCTACTCTCAAGACCCTCTTTCTCTGGATGGCGATCTTCGTGGTCGTGATCCTGCTCTGGAACACCTTCCAGACCGGCAAGCCGTCGCGCCACGAGTTGACCTTCTCCGCCTTCGACCAAGCGGTCGAACGCGGCCGCGTGGCCGAAGTCACCCTTCATGGCCAGCAGGTGACCGGCAAGTTCAAGGCCGGCGGCGAATACGCGGAAGGTGACGAGTTCCGCACCCAGGTGCCCAGCGACTACTCCTCCGTGCTGGTCCCCAAGCTGCGCGCCAGCCACGTCGACATCACCGTCGAGGAGCCCAAGGACAACCCGCTGGTCACCGTGCTCTTCACCTGGGCGCCGGTGCTGGTCATCGTCGCGCTCTGGGTGTTCTTCATGCGCCAGATGCAGAGCGGCGGCAACAAGGCGCTGTCCTTCGGCAAGAGCAAGGCGAAGCTGCTCAACGCCTCCGGCAAGAAGGTGACCTTCAAGGACGTGGCGGGGGTCGAGGAGGCGAAGGAGGAGCTCTCCGAGATCGTCGAGTTCCTGAAGGAGCCGCAGAAGTTCCAGAAGCTGGGCGGCCGCATCCCCAAGGGGGTGCTGTTGATGGGGCCTCCCGGCACCGGCAAGACCCTGCTCGCGCGCGCCATCGCCGGCGAGGCCAACGTCCCCTTCTTCTCGATCTCGGGCTCGGATTTCGTCGAGATGTTCGTCGGCGTCGGCGCTTCGCGCGTCCGCGACCTCTTCGAGCAGGGCAAGAAGAACGCCCCCTGTATCGTCTTCATCGACGAGATCGACGCCGTCGGCCGCCACCGTGGCGCCGGCCTGGGCGGCGGCCACGACGAGCGCGAGCAGACCTTGAACCAGTTGCTCGTCGAGATGGACGGCTTCGAATCCAACGAGGGCGTCATCCTGATCGCGGCCACCAACCGCCCCGACGTGCTCGACCCCGCCCTGTTGCGGCCAGGCCGCTTCGACCGGCGGGTGATCGTCGATCGCCCGGACATCAACGGGCGGCTGGGCATCCTCAAGGTGCACACCCGCTCGATCCCCCTGGACGACGACGTGCAGCTGTCGATCATCGCCCGCGGCACCCCCGGCTTCGCCGGCGCCGACCTGGCCAACCTCGTCAACGAGGCCGCGCTGATCGCCGCCCGCCTGAACAAGAAGAAGGTGCAGATGGCCGACTTCGAGTTCGCCAAGGACAAGGTGCTGATGGGCGTCGAGCGCAAGACCCTGATCTTGACCGACGAGGAGAAGCGCGTCACCGCCTACCACGAGGCCGGGCACGCGCTGGTCGCCGCCTTCACCCCCGGCGCCGATCCCCTGCACAAGGTGACGATCATCCCGCGCGGGCGGGCCCTGGGCCTGACCATGCAGCTGCCCACCGAGGACAAGTACACCTACCGCAAGCAGTACGTGGAGGCCCAGATCTCCATCCTGATGGGCGGCCGGGTGGCCGAGGAGCTGACGCAGGAGGACATCACGACCGGCGCCGGCAACGACATCGAGCGCGCCACCGACGTCGCCCGCCGCATGGTCTGCGAGTGGGGCATGTCCGACCTGGGGCCGCTGTCGTACGGCAGCAAGGAGGAGCCGGTCTTCCTCGGCCGGGACTTCGCGCAGCGCGCCGACTACAGCGAGGACACCGCCCTGCGCATCGACCGCGAGGTGTCGCGCATCGTGCAGCATGCCTACGTGCAGGCGACCCACATCCTGACCGAGCACCGCGACGTCCTCGACCGGCTGGCCCTGGACCTGCTCGAGCGTGAGTCGCTCGACGGCGAGGACGTCTACCGCACCATCCGCGAGATGACCGGCCGCGAGCCCGCTCCCCCGCGCCAGGCGGTGCCCGGCGAGGGCCTGGTCATCGGCGGCCGCGACGTGCCCGAGCCGATCCTGGCGCCGCGCCCCGCCGCCAGCGCGGTCACCGCCGAGATGCCCGATGTCTCGGAGCGGCCGGAGCCCGACGCCAAGGACCGCGGCATCGCCGCCGCCGCCGGCGAGGCAGCGCCGGCAGCGGACAGCTCGCCCGAGCGGCCCGAATGGGCGGCGCAACAGCGGGAGCCCCGCGAGGCTCCGCGCGAAGCACCAGAGGTGGCCGGCGCCAAGCGCCGCTCCGCACAGCCGCAGGTCCCCGGGCCGGAAAAGTCGTCGTAGCAGCGCCAGCGCCGCCCGCGGGGGCGTTCATCCCGCGGGCGCGGCAGAATTGGCGGCGTTCGCGCCGCGTGGCAAGCCGCGCGATACACTAGTTGGGCGCTGGCCGCCATGGAGACCGCCCGACTGCCAGGAACCCCTGCCACCCTCGAGACCTCGACGCCATGGGCCCTGCGGCTGCCCGGGGGCCGGCGGCTGCCCCTGGGAGGGCGGCGGCCGCTGGTGATGGGCATCCTCAATCTCACTCCTGACTCCTTCAGCGACGGCGGGCTGTGGGCCGAGCCCGAGCGTGCCGTCGAGCATGCGCTGGCGATGCTCGACGGCGGCGCCGACATGGTGGACCTGGGCGCCGAATCGACCCGCCCGGGGGGCGGCGTCTACGGCGCCGGCGCGAGCGCCGTCACCGGCGAGGAGGAGCTGGCGCGCCTGTTGCCGGTGCTCGCGCCGCTGCGCCGCGCCACCGCGGCGCCGCTGTCGGTCGACACGCGCAAGGGCGAGGTGGCCCGCCAGGCGCTCGCCGCCGGCGCCGACCTGGTCAACGACGTCAGCGCCCTCGGCGACCCGGACCTGGGCCGGGCGGTGGCCGCCGCCGGGTGTCCGGTGGTCTTGATGCACAGCCGCGGCGAGCTGGCCACGATGCAGCGCGACATCTCGTTCGGCGACCTCCTGGGGGAGGTCCGCGGCGAGCTCGAGCTCGCGGTGAGGCGGGCCGTGGCGGCCGGCATCGACGAGG
>DATKFK010000585.1:0-2636 GCA_035544375.1 Thermoanaerobaculia bacterium | reverse complement strand
ACGTGCTGCACGCCACCCGCAACGTCCGCGCGACCCTGGCCCACGTGCGGCGGCTGCTCGCCAAGGGCGGCGTGCTGCTGCTGCTCGAAGAGACCCGGTTCCAGCGCAAGTACCACTTCACCATGGGCTTCCTGCCCGGCTTCGACCACTTCGAGGACTACGGGCTGCGTCCCTCGCACCCCCTGCTGTCGGCGGCGCAGTGGAGCGCGGCGCTGCGCGCCGCCGGCTTCGCCGAGGTGGCGGCGCTCACCCCCGCCGGGTCGGCGGCCGAGGTGATGGGAATGGACGTCCTGATTGCCCGCGCCGGCGCCTGAGGAGAGCTCGGTGATGAGACCCGGCGCGTCACTGCTTCTTCGGCTGGATCGCCGCGAGCACCGGCGGCGGCAGATCCGTAAGGCGCTTGACGAACGCCGCGAGCATCCAGATCTGCCGGTCGGAATAGAAAGTGGCGGAGGAGTACATGCCCGTCCGGCGCAGGCCGTGCCTGATCACCCAGTAGGCCTCCGGCTCCGAGTACCGGGTGGTGACGTGCGCCAGCTGGGTCGGCGCGAGGAACCAGGGGCGGGTGCGAGGCGGGCGGCCGGGCTTGCCGTGGCATCCGGCGCAACCGTTCATATAAAGCGTCCCGCCGGCGATCAGCTCGGCATCGGTATGCGCCAGGGGACTCCTGAGGCCCGCCGCGCGGCGCCCGACGGACGCGCGCTCGGCGAAATGGATCAGCCGGCCTTGCCAGGCAGGAACGTTCACGTCGGCATGCACGTCGGCGAGACCCAGGCGCAGGTAGCCGATCAGTGCGGCCGGCAGCAGCACGACGGTGACCAGGAAGCCGAGGACGAAGCTCTTCATCGCAGTGCTCATTGCCGGCGTGGCTCACTTCCCGGCGGGCGGCGCAATCGCCTTGGCGATCGCCGGCGACAGGTTCCTGATCCGTTCGATGAAGGCCGCGATGGTCTTGAGCTGGGCGTCCGAGTAGTCCACCTGCGGGCTCATCCCGGTCATGCGAATGCCATGCTTCGCCACCCAGAAGAGCTGCGCGTCGGACAGCGGCGAGCCGACCCGCGGGAACTGCGGCGCCCGCGGATAAAACGTGAGGCCGAACTCGGCGGGAGGCTGTCCGGGAGCGCCGTGGCAGCCCACGCAATCGTCGAGGTAGATCTTGCCGCCGGCGATGACGGCATCGTCCGCATGCGACAGCGGCGCCGGCAGCGGCCCGGCCTGCCGCGCGACGGAGGCGTGCACCGCCGCCGTCATCAGGCCGACTTCCCAGGCTGGCGGCGCCACGTCGGAGGCCACCGGCATGAAGCCGAGACCCAGGTAGATGGCCAGGCCCACCGTGATCAGGACGATCGCGCACAGCGAGCCCAGAAGAAAGTTCTTCACGACGCGCCTCCCCGGTCCGCCAGCTCGGGCTCATCTTATAGCAAGACGGCACTCAAGAGAGTAGCAGAGCCTCGCGGTCAGGGACAAGCCGATGCTGCCGGTCCTGGCCGGACGCGGTGGTCGCGGCCATGCAGCGCGAGCGCGCTGGGAAGGACGCGGCGATGTGCGGCTTCGTAGGCTTTGTCGACTTGCGCGGCGAGCGCATGGCAGACCGGGAGCTGCTGCTCAGGATGACCGGCAGGCTCGTCCACCGCGGTCCTGACTCGGCCGGCTTCTTCGTCCAGGACGCCGTCGGTCTCGGCTTTCGCCGCCTGAGCATCATCGACCTCGAGACCGGCGATCAACCGCTCTTCAGCGAGGATGGGCGGCTGGTCCTGCTCTGCACGGGCGAGATCTACAACCACCAGGAGCTGCGGCGCGAGCTCGAGGCGCAGGGGCACCGCTTCGCGACCCGCAGCGACGTCGAGGTGCTGCTCCACCTCTACGAGGAGAGCGGCCCGGATCTCCTGGGGCGCCTCAACGGCCAGTTCGCATTCGTGCTCTACGACCGCCGGAGCCAGGTCCTGCTGCTGGCGCGGGACCACTTCGGGGTGAACCCGCTCTACTACGCCGTCGCCGACGGCTGCTTCATCTTCGGCTCGGAGATCAAGGCGCTGCTCGAGCACCCGGCGGCGCCGCGGCAGGTCGATCTGACCGGGCTCGACCAGGTGCTCTGCCTGCCCGGCGTGGTGAGCCCGCGCACCCTGTTCAAGGGGATCGAGAGCCTCAAGAGCGGCCATCGGATCCTGGTCCAGGGCGCGCGAGTCGAGGTGGCCGAGTACTGGGACCTCGATTACCCGCTCGCCGGCGAGCAGCCCTGCCGGCAGCCGGAGAGCTGCTACCTCGAGCGGCTGGGCGCGCTGCTTTCGCGCTCGGTCGAGTACCGGCTGCAGGCGGACGTTCCGGTCGGGCTCTACCTGAGCGGCGGCCTCGACTCCTCGCTGGTCGCGGCGCTGGCCTGCCGCCTGCGCGGCGGCGGCCAGCATACGTTCTCGATCGCCTTTGCCAGCCGGACCATCGACGAGACCCGCTACCAGCGGCTGATGGTCGAGCGGCTGGGCGCCGCGCATCACGAGATCCGCTTCGACTGGCCGGAGATCGTGGGCCGCCTGCGCGACATGATCTATCACTGCGAGTGCCCGGTGCGCGAGACCTACAACACCTGCTCGCTGGCGCTGTCGGCGGCAGCGCGGCAGGAGGGGATCAAGGTGGTCTTG
>DATKFK010000584.1:0-4952 GCA_035544375.1 Thermoanaerobaculia bacterium | reverse complement strand
TCGCTCGAGCTGCCGGTGGCGGTGCTCGCGGTGCTCGCGGCGGGAGCGGGCTACGTGCCGCTCGACCCTTCCTACCCGCGCAAGCGCCTGGCCTACATGATCGAGGACTCGCGGGTGCGGGTGCTGCTCACCACCGAGCGCCTGGCCGCGATCCTGCCCGCGGGCGGCCCGCGGATCGTCCGCCTCGACGCGGAGGACGGCGCGATCGGGGCGATCGGAGCCAGCGGCGCCATCGGAGCCAGCGGCGCGGCGGACCCGGAGTGCCGCGCGACGCCCGACAGCCTGGCCTACCTGATGTACACCTCGGGCTCCACCGGCCGGCCCAAGGGGATCGCGATGCCGCACGGCGTGCTCGCCAACATGCTGTCCTGGCAGGTCCCCCGCTCGCGCCTCGGCCCCGGCGCCCGGACGCTGCAGTTCGCGGCGCTCTCCTTCGACGTCTCCTTCCAGGAGATCTTCGCCACCTGGTGGGCAGGCGGCGCCCTGGCGCTCGTGGGCGAAGAGACGCGGCGCGATCCCGGCGAGCTGCTGCGCGCGCTCGCACGCGAGCAGGTGGAGCGGCTCTTCCTGCCCTTCGTGGCCCTGCAGCTGCTGGCCGAGGAGATCGCGCGCGGCGCGGGCCCGCCGCCGGCGCTGCGGGAGATCCTGGTCGCCGGCGAACCGCTGCGGATCACGTCCCAGCTCGCGGCGTGGCTCCTGGCCGCGCCCGGCTGCGGGCTCGAGAACCAGTACGGCCCCACGGAGGGGCACGTGGTGACCGCCCTGCCGCTCGGCGCCGCCGCCGCGACGGGGCCGCCGCTGCCGCCGATCGGCAGGCCGATCGCCAACGCCCGCATCCTCGTCCTGGACGCCCGGCTCGAGCCGGTGCCGATCGGCGTGCCCGGCCACCTGCACATCGGCGGCCGGCCGGTCGCGCGCGGTTATCACGACGACCCCGAACGGACCGCCCGGAGCTTCGTCCCCGATCCCTTCAGCCCGCTGCCCGGGGCGCGGCTCTACGCCACCGGCGACCGGGCCCGCTGGCTCGGCGACGGCAACCTCCAGTTCCTGGGGCGCATCGACCACCAGGCGAAGATCCGCGGCCATCGCGTCGAGCCCGGCGAGATCGAGGCCCACCTGGCCCGTCACTCCGAGGTGGCGGCCGCCGCGGTGGTGGTGCGCGAGGACGGTGCCGGCAGCCCGCGGCTGGTCGCCTACGTGGTGCCACGGCACGAAGAGGTGGCGGCGCGGGACCTGCGCGCCTTCCTGGCGGCGTGGCTGCCGGCGCCGCTTCTGCCCGCCGACTTCGTGATGCTTGCGGCCCTGCCGCTGCTGCCCAACGGCAAGGTGGACCGCCGCGCCCTGCCGGCGCCGGCGGAGCGGCCGGCGGCGGAGGCGGGGGTGGAGACGCCGCGCACGCCGGTCGAGGAGCTGCTGGCGGGGACCTGGGCCGAGCTGCTGGCGGTTGCGAGCGCCGCCGCCGGGCAGCCGGCGCCGGCGCGGCGGATCGGCCGCGAGGACAACTTCTTCGAGCTGGGCGGCCACTCCCTGCTGGCGACGCGGCTGACCTCGCTGCTGCGCGACCGGCTGGGGGTCGAGATCGCGGTGCGCACGGTGTTCGAGCATCCGACGCTCGGCCTCCTGGCCGGCCAGGTGGAGGCGGCGATGGCAGGCGGCCGCCGGCCGCAGGGGCCGCCGCTCGCGCGCCGCCCGGCCGGGGAGCCGGAGCTGTCCTTCGCCCAGGAGCGGCTGTGGTTCATCGCCCAGCTCGAGCCCGAGAGCGCGGCCTACAACATCCCGGCGGTGGCGCGGCTGCGGGGGCCGCTGGACGCGGGCTGCCTCGAGCGCGCGCTGCGCGAGGTGGTGCGGCGCCACGAGGCATTGCGCAGCGCCTTCCCGGCCGCGGGCGGCCGGGCGCGGCTGGCGATCGCCCCCGCCGCCGCCGGCCTGCCGCGGCTGGGGCGCGTGGACCTGGCCGGGCTGCCGCCCGGGGCGCGCGGCGAGGAGACGCGGCGGCTGTACCGGCGCATTGCCTGGCGGCCCTTCGCCCTCGAACACGCCCCCCTGCTGCGGGCCTGCCTGCTGCGCCTGGACGAGGGCGAGAACGTGCTGGTCCTGGTGCTCCATCACATCGTCACCGACGGCTGGTCCACCGGGCTCATGGTGCGCGAGCTCGCGGCGCTGTACGCGGCCTTCCAGGCCGGCCTGCCGTCGCCGCTGCCGGAGCTCGCGCTGCAGTACGCGGACTTCGCCCACTGGCAGCGCCGCTGGCTCACGGGCGCGGCGCTCGACGAGCAGCTCGGGTACTGGCGGCAGCGCCTGGCCGGGGCGCCGGCGGCCCTGGAGCTGCCCACCGACCGGCCGCGGCAGGCGGTGCCGGCGCGGCGCGGGGCGGCGCTGCCGGCCGCGCTGGAAAAGCCGCTGGCGCAGGCGTTGCGCGAGCTGGGCCAGCGCCAGGGGGCGACGCTCTTCATGACGCTGCTGGCCGGTCTCGGCGTGCTCCTGGGACGCGCCGGCGGCGCCGCGGACCTCACGATCGGCACCCCGATCGCCGGCCGCAACCGGCGCGAGACCGAGGACCTGATCGGGCTCTTCGTCAACACCCTGGTGATGCGCATCGAGCTCGGCCCGGCCGCCGCGTTCGACGAGCTGCTGGCCGCGGTGCGCACCGCGAGCCTCGAGGCGCACCTGCATCAGGACCTGCCGTTCGAGAAGCTGGTCGAGGAGCTGCAGCCGCCGCGCAGCCCGGGCCGCTCGCCGCTCTTCCAGGTGATGTTCGTGCTGCAGAACGCCCCGGCGGCGCGCCTGGCGCTGCCCGGGCTGTCGCTGGCGCTCGAGCCCGCCGAGTCGCACCGCGCGAAGTTCGACCTGGCGCTGTCGCTCGAGGAGACGGAGGACGGGCTCGCCGGCTTCTGGGAGTACGACGCCGACCTGTTCGACGGCGCCACGGTGCGGCGGCTGGACGGGTCGTTCCAGGTCCTGCTGGCGGCGGCAGCCGGCGGCCGCGAGCGCCCCATCGCGGAGCTGCCGCTGCTGACGCCGGCCGAACGCCACCAGCTGCTCGTCGACTGGAACGACACGGACGCCGCGACCGGGCGCGGTGACGGCACCCTCGACGTGCTGTTCGCGGCGGTGGCGGCGCGCCAGGCCGACGCCGTGGCGGTCGAATGGCGCGACCAGGCGGTCAGCTACGGCGAGATGGAGCGCTGGTCCGGCCGGCTGGCGCGGCAGCTGCGCCGGCAGGGCATCGGGCCGGGCGACCCGGTGGGCCTGTGCGTGGAGCGCTCTCCCGCCATGGTGGCCGGGATGCTGGGCATCCTCGCGGCCGGCGGGGCGTACGTGCCGCTCGACCCGGACTACCCCGCCGAGCGTGTGGCCTTCATGGCCCAGGATGCGGCGCTCGCCGCCGTCGTGATCGCCGGCCGAGCGGCCGCCGCCCTGCCGCACGGCCTCGCGGCGGCGCGGCTGGACGCGGACCTGGCCCGGCTGGAAGCGGACCCGGCGCGGCCGGACGGCGGGTCTGCCCTGGCGCCAGGCCTCGCCTACATCCTTTATACCTCGGGCTCGACCGGCCGCCCCAAGGGGGCCGCGGTGTCGCACCGCGGCGTGCTGCGCCTGGTGCGCGACCGCGCCTACGTGCGGCTCGCGCCGGGCGACCGGGTAGGCCAGGCATCGAGCCTGTCGTTCGATGCCGCGACGTTCGAGATCTGGGCCGGCCTGCTCGCGGGCGCGGCGGTGACGGTCCTGGAGCGCGACGAGCTGCTCGCGCCGGCGCGGCTCGCGGCGGCGCTCCGGCGCCGCGGCGTGGACACGCTTTTCCTGACCACCGCGCTGTTCAACCAGGTGGCGCAGGAGGAGCCGGGAGCGTTCGCGCCGGTCAGGGACCTGCTGGTCGGCGGCGAGGCGGCGGACCCGCGGGCGATGCGGCGCGTGCTCCGCGGCGGCTCGGACGGCGCCGCGGGAGGCGCCGGGCCGCGCCGGCTGCTGAACGTCTACGGTCCCACGGAGAGCACCACGTTCGCCACCTGGCACCGGGTCGAGCGGGTCGCGCCGGACGCCGTGACGGTGGCGATCGGCGCGCCGCTCGCCGGCTCGCGCGCCTACGTGCTCGACGGCCTCTTGCAGCCGGTTCCGGCCGGCGTCGCCGGAGAGCTGTACCTCGGCGGCGACGGCCTGGCGCGCGGCTACTGGCGCCGTCCGGACCTGACCGCCGAGCGCTTCGTGGCCAGCCCGTTCGTGCCGGGAGAGCGCCTCTACCGCACCGGCGACCTGGCGCGATGGCGGCCGGCGGGAGCGCTCGAGTTCCGCGGCCGGACCGACGACCAGGTCAAGCTGCGGGGCTTCCGCGTCGAGCCGGCGGAGGTGGCGGCGGCGCTGCGGGAGCTGCCCGGCGTGCGCCAGGCGGCCGTCCTGGCGCGGGACGATCCGCGGGCCGGCCGGTCGCTGGTGGCCTACGTGGCGGCCGCCGCGGATGCGGGCGCGGAGTGGCGCGCGGCGCTGGCGCGGCGCCTGCCGTCCCACATGGTGCCGGCGCACTTCGTCAGCCTGCCGTCGCTGCCGCTGACCGCCAACGGCAAGCTCGACCGCGCGGCGCTGCTGCGGCTGGGCCTGCCGCCGGCGGCGCCGCCGCTGCCGGAGACGGACATGGCGGGAGCCCCGGCAGGGGCGGGCAGCCCGGTCGAGGAGATCCTCGCCGGGATCTTCGCGGACGTCCTGGGCCGCGACCGGGTGGGGACGGAGGAGAGCTTCTTCGAGGCGGGCGGGCATTCGCTCCTGGCGACCCAGGTGGTCTCCCGCGTGCGCGAGGCGCTGGGCGTCGAGCTCGAGCTGCGGGCGCTCTTCGACGAGCCGACCGCGGCGGGCCTCGCGCGCCACGTCGCGGCGCTCCGGCCGGAGCGCCGGGCCGCGGTGCCGCCGCCGCTGCCGGTGGGCCGCGAAGCGGAGCTGCCGCTGTCCTTCGCGCAGGAGCGGCT
>DATKFK010000583.1:0-3014 GCA_035544375.1 Thermoanaerobaculia bacterium | reverse complement strand
TCGTGCTGCGCGACCTGGCGAGCGGCCGCGAGCGCCGTCTCGCCGAAGAGTGGGACCGCTCGACCGGGCCGCTGCTGTTCTCGCCGGACGGGAAAACCCTCTATACCGCCACCGAGGACGGCGGCCAGCAGCCGCTGTTCGCCATCGACGTCGCGACCGGCAAGGTGACGAAGCTGGCGGCGACCGGGCACGTCGAGGCGCCGGCGCTTCTGGGCGGCGACCGCCTGGTGTTCACCCTGGACGACCTGCGCTCGCCCGCCGAGGTCTACACCGTGCGCCGCGACGGGTCGGGGCTCACCCAGATCACCCACGTCAACGCTCAGCGACTCGCGGCGATCCGCATGGGGGAGCCGGAACAATTCCACTTTGCGGGCGCCGGCGGCGACACCGTCTACGGCTGGGTCATCAAGCCCGCCGACTTCCAGCCCGGCAAGCGCTACCCGATCGCATTCATCATCCACGGCGGTCCGCAGGGCAGCTTTGACAACCATTTTCATTATCGCTGGAACCTCGAGGTCTACGCCGGCGCCGGCTACGGCGTGGTGGCCATCGATTTCCATGGCTCGACCGGCTATGGACAGGCGTTCACCGATTCGATCAGCAAGGAATGGGGCGGCAAGCCGCTCACGGACCTGCAGCTAGGGCTGGCGGCGGCGGCCGCGCGCTATCCCTGGCTCGACGGCGATCGGGCCTGCGCGCTGGGCGCTTCCTACGGCGGGTTCATGATCTATTGGATCGCCGGCAACTGGCCGGATCGCTTCCGCTGCCTGGTGAGCCATGACGGCACTTTCGATCAGCGGATGATGTACTACGCGACAGAGGAGCTGTGGTTCCCGGAATGGGAGATGGGGGGGCCGTACTGGCAGAACCCCGACGCCTACGAGAAGTGGAACCCGGTCCGCTTCGTCGACCGCTGGCGCGCCCCGATGCTGGTGATCCACGGCAGCCTCGACTACCGCATTCCCGTCACCCAGGGCCTGGGCGCGTTCACCGCCCTGCAGCGCCGCGGCATCCCCAGCGAGCTGCTGAACTTCCCGGAAGAGGACCACTGGGTGTTGAAGCCCGCCGACAGCCTGCTCTGGCACCAGACGGTGCTGTCCTGGCTGGCGCGCTGGCTGACTAAAGCCCCCTGATCGCCGCCGCCATCAACGCGCCCCGGCGCGGGGCGCAGTGCCTGAGACGGCCGCCCGCGAGCCGCGAAGCGGCTGCCTGGCCGGCTGCCTGGCACCTGCCTGGCGCTGCCCGCCGCCTGCCCGGCCATTGCCCGGGAACCGGGCTTCCGGCCCGTGCCCGCATCCTCCGACCAGCACAGTTTTTATTGATTAATATTGCCGTTCCTGTTCGCGCAGGGCGCGCCGCCGGCTTTGTCATCAAAACCGGGTCTGCGGCAACTCTTCCTTATGAAGCTCTCATCAGGAGCTCGGATCCGGTGGCGAGGGGCTCATCGCAATCTGGGCATTTGAGCGCGTGCGCGATCAGGAGATTATTGGATGCTATTCCCTTGTGCCATGCCCGGTGCCCTGCGGCTCCGGACCCTGCATCCGTTGATCGACGGCGACGGGACCTGTAGCCTGGTGTATGACGTCGAGCGGGCGGCCGTATTCGAGGTGCCGGAAGAGCTGAAATTCTATGTCGCGCCGGCGCTCGAGACCGGCAACCTCGACGAGGAGCTGCTCGGATGGCTGGCCAGCGCCGACCTCCTGACTGCCGAGGGCCGATGGGATTGGCACGCCGACGCTGCAGATCTCGCCGCCCCGGACCGGCCTTCCGGCCCCTGGCCGGCCATGGCCGCGACGCTCGACGGCACCGGCGGGGGAGTCCGCTGGGGCCTGCTGGCGGCCGGGCATGGCAATGACGAGGCCCATGGCTGGATCGATCAGCCGGAGGCGGCAGCGGCGATCGAGGCCGTGGACATGGTCTGGAAGCGCGGCTTCGGGTACTCGCGCATCAAGCTGCACCTCGACTGGGCCGGCACTTTTCCAACCGACGGGTTGCTCGAGAAGGTCGTGGTGCACGCCCGGCGCCGCGCGGCGCTCTCGGGCCAGGACGTCACCTTCGAGCTGGTTCTCGATCCCGAGCAGGTGACGGTCGAGGTCGGCCGCCGGCTGGCGGCGCAAGCGGTGCGCGTCCGCCTGCGCTGCGGCGAGATCGACCCGCTGGCGCGCCTGGGCACCAACCAGGAAAACCGGCCCTGGCTCCTTGCCGAGCCGGCGGTGAGGCTGCTGCTCGTACCGTCGAGAGAGCCCATGCTGACGGTACAGTGCATGCTCGACGGGCCTGCCCGCCTGATCGAGCTCTGGCGGTGGGCCAAGGCCATCGGCGTCCAGAGCCTCGACGCCATCCGTCTCGAGCATCCAGGCGCCGGCGATCGACGCCCTGGCCTGGGTTCGCCCGCGGCGTGGATCCGCGACTACCGAAAGGACCTGTCCGCGATCTACGAGGAGACCTGCGCCGAGCTCGAGGCAGGCGGCTCGCCGGTCGAGTTCCAGCCCCTGATCCGCATCGTCCGGCGCCTGATGCGCAGTGGGGCCGCCGCCGCCATGGCCGGCTGCCACGGCGAGCCGGACGGGCAGGGAGACGCCCGGCGCTTCGCCGGCATGGAGAGCTGCGATCCCCGGTTGCTGCCGGAGCTGATGTGGGTGCGCCTCGAGGAGCCCGCCGAGCCGGAAGCGCCCACCCTGCCCTGCCAGTCATGTTGGGCGCGCCAGGTCTGCAGCCATAGCGCCGACGTGGCTTCGGCGCTCGGCAAGGAGGATCCGCGGGCGCCGTCGCGCGAGCGCTGCGGCTACTGGTCCGCCGAGGTGGAGGCGGCGGTGCGCCTCTACCACCGGCTGGATCAGATCGACGCCATCCAGGTGCTGCGCTTCCTGGAGGAGGCTCCCGCCATGGAGGCGCCGAGGCTCCATGGAGGACCCGGCGAGGCGGCGGGATCCAAGCCGTCCTAGGCTGCCGAGCCGCCGTCCCAGCAAGGCGCGCGACCGAGGCCTTGGAAGGCGATCCAGGCGCGGGTCGGT
>DATKFK010000582.1:0-4932 GCA_035544375.1 Thermoanaerobaculia bacterium | reverse complement strand
GCTGCGCCGCGGCGGCGACGGCAGGCTCGAGGAGCTGGGGCACGGCGGCCTGCCGCTGGGGGTGCGCGACGAGCTCGCGCCGGAGCCGCAGACCACGACGCTCGCGCCCGGCGACCTGCTGGTGCTCTACACCGACGGGCTGGCCGAGGCGGTGAACGCCCAGGCGGAAGCCTTCGGCTACGAGCGCATCGCCGCGCTGACCTTGCCCGGCGGCACGCCGCAGCAGGTGCACGACCGCATCCTGGCCGCCTTCGACGCCCACGTCGGCGACGAGCCGCTGCGCGACGACCTGACCCTGCTGGTGATCGCCCGCGAGGGCGCGGCGTCCCCTGCCGCCGTCCGTCCTCTCGATGCCGCGGCCAAGGTGGCGGCAATGGCGGCGGCGATCACCGCCGGCGCGGGCGGGGCTGGCGGGACCGGCGGGACCGGCGGCGGCACCCCGGACGGGGCGTGAGCGGCCGGCGGGAACCGGGGCCGGGGCGCCGGCCGCGAGCGATCCTGCTGCCGCTGACCGACGCCTGGCGCGGCCTCGACCGCTGTCTCGAACGCGGCGCCTGGGCCGTCGCCCGGGTCCTCGCCGGGCTGCTTGCCGGCTGGTGGGTCTACGTGCCGGTGCACGAGCTGCTGCACGCCGCCGCCTGCGTGGCCGCCGGCGGCGAGGTGCGCCGGCTGGAGATCGCGCCGCTCTACGGCGGCGCGGCGCTCGCGCACCTGCTGCCGTTCGTCGCCGCCGGCGGCGAGTACGCCGGGCGCCTCGCCGGCTTCGACACGCACGGCAGCGACCTCGCCTACCTCGCCACCGACCTCGGTCCCTTCCTGCTGACGCTGGCGCCGGGAGTCTGGTGGCTGCGCCGCGCCGCGCGCGGCCGCCGCGCCTTCGCCTTTGGCGCCGCGCTGCCGGTGGCGCTGGCTCCCTTCCTGTCGCTGACCGGCGACGCCTACGAGATCGGCGCCATCCTGGTCACCCGCCTGCCGCCCTGGGCCGGCCCGGCGGCGCGCCGGCTGCTGCGCGGCGACGACCTGTGGCGCCGCCTGCAGGCGATCGCGGACGCGGCGGTGCAGCCGATCTGGCCGGTCTGGGTGGGGGTGGCGCTCGCCGCCGCGGCCGGCCTGGCGTGGGCACTGCTGACCTACGGCGCCGGGGCCGCGCTGGCGCGCCTGGCCGGTCAGCCAGCGCTCGCGGCGACCGACCCTTGAGCAGGTCGGCGTCCTGCGACGGTACCCCGTGGTCCTCGCCTGCGGGGCTCCGGCCCAGCGGGCCGCTGAAAAACGCCGCACGCCGCGCTTCTCAGGAGGTGAGCTTCTCCCAGTCCGCGTCCGGAGCGTCGAGCGCGATCGAGAGGCCGCCGTCCGAGCCGACGAACACGGGGTCCTTCACCACCTTCACCTTGCCGCCGCCGACCGCCGCCAGCTCCTGCTCGAGGCGAGGTCCCAGGCCGCGGATCAGGCCGGTGCCGCCCGAAACGATGATGTTGTTGCGCACCCTCTCCTGGTATTCCGGCTGCACGCGCGATAGCAGGTCGAGCATCGACTCGACGAGCGGCGGCAGCAGACCTTCGCAGGCCTGGCGCATCTCCTGGGTGATGTCGATCTGCGTCGGCTTGCCGTTGACCGGCACGGTCACGACGACCGGCGTGCGCGTGGTGCCGACGAAGCTCGACTCTTCCTTCCAGGCACGGACCATGTGGATCGAGAAGCGGGCCTCGGGGAATCGCTCCCGGGTGAGACGCGACAGCTGCTCGTCGACCCAGTCGCCCGCCTGGGTCAGGGTGCGCTGGTCCTCGTCGGCGGGCAGGCGGCCGTTCATGACGCAGAAGTCGGTGGTGCCGGCGCCGAGGTCGATGATCATGCTGTGCAGCAGGGCCTCGAGGCCGTAGGCCACCGCGAACGGCTCGGAAACGATCATCAGGTTGTCCACCGCGTCCTGCATCGCCTTGCGCACGTTCTGCTTGTTGACGCGCAGCGCCTCGGCCGGGACGCCGACCACCGCCCGCACCTTCATGCCGTTGCGCGTCTCGCGGGCGACGCCGACCAGCGACAGCAGGTGCCACAGGAGCTCGCGCACCGCGGCCTCGTCCTTTTCCGAGCCGTCCTTGATCAGGCCCTCCTCGAGCGGCCGGTGCAGATCGAGCATCGAGCGGTTTTCGAGCGCCTCCTGGCCGATGAGCACCGGCTTCTTCAACACCTTGCGCGCCACCATGTCGAGCGGCCACCCGACGTAGCTCTCGACCACGTGGCGCTGGCCGGTGGACGCCGAGATCGAGCTGCGCGACGTCCCCAGGTCGATGCCCACGTGGAGGACAGGTTTGCTCTCGGTCATGCAGTTCGCTTCCTTTCTGATCGATCCGGTGAGGCGGCAGCCCGCTACCCGCCGTTGCCGGCGGCGGCGCCGCGGGCGGTGCTGGCGTAGGCCCGCAGGCCGCCGGCCAGCGCCTCGGCGATGAACTGGCGATAGAGCGGCCGCGCGAGCAGCCGCGCTTCGTCGGCGTTGGAGGCGCAGGAGACCTCCGCGAGGATGGCCGGCATCCGGGTCGAGAGCAGCACGATGAAGGGGGCCGACTTGACGCCGCGGTCCTCGATCTTCGGGTTCACCCGGCCCAGCGACCGGAACAGGGCGCGCTGCATCACCTGGGCGAGCTCTCGCGACTTGTCCTGGCGGACGCCGGCATAGATGCCGTCCAGCAGCTGGCGCATGTCGGCCATCGAGTAGCCGGAGTCGCGGTTTTCGACCGCCGCCAGCCGGTTGAGGAAAGGATCGTTGGTGGGGCCCAGGAAATAGGTCTCGACGCCGTGCGAAGCACGGTTCTCGATCCAGTTGACGTGCACCGAGACGAAGACGTCGGCGCCCGACCGGTTGGCGATGGCGGCGCGCTCGGCCAGCGAGATCGAGCTGTCGTCGTTGCGGGTCATGACGACCGCGAAATCGTGCTGCGCCTCGAGCAGCTGCCGCAGCCGCCGCACGACGTCCAGGGTGATGTCCTTTTCGAGCAGCCCGAGCGGGGTCCTGGTGCCGTGGCTCTCGCCGCCGTGCCCGGCGTCCAGTGCGATCTTGCGCACCGCGAGCGGGAGCACCGCCGGGTCGATCGGCGCCGCCGCGCCCGCGGCCAGACCCGCGGCAATGGCCGGCGGAGCCGGCGCCAGCTCCAGCCGCGCCAGGTCCAGCCGCGCCAAGTCCTGCCGCGCCAGGCTCGCGGACGTTGCCAGGGAAGAGGCCAGCGGCCCTCCCGGCGTCGGCGCGAGCGATGCTGGCTGTGGGGGCGTCCGCGGCGCGGCGGCGAGTGTCGAGAGCAGCCGCGTCGAGCCGACCAGCGCCGTCGAGGCCAGCAGCAGGGCGAGCGCACCCAGCAGCCGCGTGGTCGGCAGGCGGCGCTGGCGCCGCGGGCGGGGCATCCGGCCGTGGATGAGCTCGACGTTCTGCTGCACCAGGTCCTGCACCAGGCGGCGCTTGAGCCGATCGACGTTGGCCTTGGACTGCAGCATCCGGCAACCCGCGGTAGGGAGCTTCCAGGTGCGACGGCAGACGCGCCGCCCGCGGGCCGGGCCGCGGTCTAACCTCGCATGGGAAAAAGCTCCAGGGCTCGAAAGTGTACTACAGGTCGGTCTTGCAGGCGTTTCGCCAACCGGTCCCACCGGTCCCAGGCGGCCGCACGGCGGCACTCGGGCGAAACGATGGCGACGCCGCTACCTGGCGCGCAGGTGGATGCGGAGCTGGCGGGGGCCGGGCTCGAAGCCGGTCACCTGGACGTCACGACTGCCCAGGTCCAGCACGACGTGCAGCTCTTGCGGCGGATGGTAGCCGGTGCGGATCTGCAGCAGCTCCGGAGTTCGCACCGCCAGGCGCGGCGACGGGAACGGCCGGTCGATGCCGTTGATCCGGATCACCTCGCGCACCGGCAAGCCGCTCACCCGGACGTGGGTGTAGGACTGGCTGGGGAACTCGCCATTGCCCCACAGCACCACCTCGGTGCCGTCCGCGACAGGCTGAAAGGTGATCCGCAGGACGGACGTCAGCCGCGCGCCGGCAGGAGCGCCGGCGCCGCGCCCGTTGCCTGCCGGCGCCAGGGGCTCCAGCACGGCGCGGCCAGCCGGCGACACGCCGGCCCCCGGCGGCGTCGAGCTGGACGCGGCCGCTGGCGGCGCGGCCGCCGCCTGCGAGGCGGCAGCGCCGGTGTGGACAGGCGCGGTGCCACCGCCCCTGGCAGGCGAGGTGGCGGCCCCCGCCGCCGCAGGCGTGCCGGCCACCTTGCCGGCGGCGGTGGCGCCGGCGCCAGGCGCCGGGGGTTGCCCGACCCCGGCATTCGGGCCGCCGGCAGGGGACTGCACGGCTCCGGTGGAGGAGGACGCCGCGGCCGCCTGGCGGTCGGCCGGCGAGCGTGGGCCTCGCGGACCCGCGCCGCCGGCGGCGGGCGCCGGCGCCGCCGGGCCGGCCGGTGCCACCGGCCTCGCCGGCGCCTGGGCTGCCTCCCGTCCTTCGATCCAGGCCAGCGCGGTGTCACGCAGCAGGTAGACAGCCAGGCCCGCGAGGGCGACGGCCAGCAGCGCGGCGATCAGCGGCAGGCGCGAACGCCGGCGCGGCGTGCGCAAGTCGAACGCCGAGAACGCCGGGGCCGCGGCGGCGGGGGCCGTGGCGCCGGGGGCCGCTGCCGGTGCCGGTGGCGGCGCCGACACGCCGGCCACCAGCTCGTCGAGCGGCGGCAGCGCCGGCACGTCGGGCGCCAGCTCGTCGAGCGGCGGCAACGCCGCGGCCACCTGGGCAAGCGGGTCGAAGTGATGCCCGGTGGAAAGGCCATCGCCAGCCGCCTCGGACAGGGCACCATGCGCCGTCTCGGACAGCGCGCCGTGCATCGCCTCGCCGGCGTCGGCGGCGGCGCCCCCGGCGCCCCCGGCGCCGAGGGACTCGAGAGGCGAGCGGGGAGTGATCGCCGGCACGCC
>DATKFK010000581.1:0-5935 GCA_035544375.1 Thermoanaerobaculia bacterium | reverse complement strand
CCGCGTCGTCGAGCCGGCGGACGGCGGTGTCCATCTTTCCCAGGCTGTTCGGCGGGTCCATGGCCAGCGGCACGCCCTTGAAGGTGATGGTGCCGGCGAAGGGCTGGGAGGCCGAGCAGAAGAAGCCTGCCGGGATCGGGTCGTCGGCGAGGTTGGTCCGCGCGAAGCCGGCGACGGTCATCCAGAGGTCGACTCCCTTCTGGATCGGAGCGGGAGGGGCCGCGGCAGCGGCGGTGGCGCCGAGCGCCAGGGCTGCCACGACGACTGCGCAACATCGGGTCGAGGTTCTCATCGTGCCTCCTTTCGGTGCGGTGAACGGCTATTACTTAATGAAGTGTCGTGGCAAGGTGGCATGGGGACCGCGGGGGGGCAGGCTCAGGCCGCCCGCGCGCCTTCGGACCTCATGCCGTCACTGGCCGGTGACGGCGGCGATCGCCGCTTCGAGGTAGGCGAGCTGGAGACGCATCTGGTCGCGCACCGGCATGCCGCGCAGACCCCGCCGCGCGGCCGCGGCCCGCAGCTCGTCGGGGCTCGCGGTGACCGCCAGGCGAGACAGCTCGGCGCGCAGGGCCGGATCGGCGAAGGCCTCGGGAGCGCCGGCCGCCCCCGGGGGTGGCGTCAGGAACAGGGGCATCTCCGAAACTATCGTCAGTGGGTCGCCTCCCAGGGACCGCACGAGCTCCATCGAGCTGGGGCGGAATCGCGCCGCCGTCTCCGGCTCCCCGCGCTCCTGGAAGAAGGCGGCCATGGCCCGCGAGTCCGGGCGGGTGGTGAAGCCAGGGTCGATCCGGCTGAAGCCCTTCTCGCCACCCCGGTCGACGTCGTAGACGCGGTAGCCCATCTCCGCCACCCTGAGGCGGAGGTTCTCCCGCAGATCTGCCGTGCGCCCGATCCATGCCCGCTCCAGGAGAAACCAGGGGCCGCTCGCGAAGAACATGCCGTGGAAGCTGGCGTGCACGTGAAACGGAGCGCCACCGGCCAGGAAGGCGGCCACCGCCCGGTTCTCGGGGCGCGCCTCGCCGTCCTCGGGAGCGCGCGGGAAGCCGAATTCGACGTCGTCGCCGGGGGCCTCGCGCACGGCGCCGCGGGCGTAGGCGGCCAGGTCGAAGGCGTGGTCGGGCGCTCCCCGGCTGTCCACCGCCGGGAGCAGGATCTCGCTCCACGCTCGGTTGCGTTCCTCGCCGTCCGGATTGGCGTGCGGGACGATCCACCAGGTGGCGTCCGCCAGCAAGGGCGCGCCGTCCGGCTGGGATTCGAGCCAGGCCGCCAGGCGGCGCAGCATGGCCGGCCCCACCGGTTCGTCGGCATGGCAACCGGCGATCAGCGAGAGGTGCAGCGGGCCGCGTCCCAGGCGGTGGCCCACGATCGCCCTCCCCTGCCGCGAGGCCCCGATCGTCCGGCCCGCCTGGGGAGCAGCCCGCAGCCCTGCCTGGCCTCCGGCCTGGCTGCCCCTGCTTCCGGCGCTGCTTCCGGAAAGAATCGCTTCGATGGGGAGCCTGGCCACGATCTTTGCTCAGGTACTTGACTCGGGACGGATGAGGGCGTATAGTATCGCTTGCTCAGGGGCCAACGGTTGGCTCCAAGCTATAAGCCAGAAAACTTCGCAAGGGACCTGGTGCAATCGGGTCCCTTGTGTTTTTTTTGGCGAGAGAAAGAGAGAAAGAAGAATGCGTAACACGGGAAGAGTCAAGTGGTTCAACGATGCCAAGGGGTTTGGGTTCATCACGCCGGAGGACGGGAGCAAGGATTGCTTCGTCCACCACTCCGCGATCCAGGGCGACGGCTTCAAGAGCCTGGCCGAGGGTGAGCGCGTCGAGTTCGACATCGTCCAGGGCGCCAAGGGCGCCGCGGCGGCGAACGTCACCAAGATCTCCTGATCGTATCCCCCTATCCGCTAGTCGATCCACTGGCTCCCAACGATCCTGACCGATCACACCCGCCGCCGGCTCCGGCCGGCAAGCGGGTTTTGAGCCGGGCCACCTTGCGGTGGCCTTTTTTTTTTGCCCCTGCCGGGCTGCCGTTGCCGGCTGCGGTCCGCGGCCGGCGCGGCCGTGCGGCCGGCTAAGGCTAAGCTCCCATGAACCCCAAATCCGGGTTGTTGAAGCGGTAGAGGTTCGGAAACACCGTCGGCATGTCGGTGGCGCTGACGCCGAACCACTTGGCGAGGGTGGCGGAGTACTCGTCGACCGAGGTGGTCGGTATCCAGCGGCCGTCGCCGGTGTCGTCGGGACCGTCGATGGCCAGGGCCGGGACGCGCCCGTACAGGCTGCCGCCCTGCACGGCGCCGCCGACGACCAGGTGATGGCTGCCCCAGCCGTGGTCGCTGCCGTCGCCGTTGCTCAGGAAGGTGCGGCCGAAATCGGAGGCGGTGAAGGCGGTGACGCCGTTCTGGACCTGCATTTCGACCGTCGCGGCGTAGAAGGCCGCCAGCGCGTCGTTCACCTCTTGCAGCAGCTGGACCTGGGCGGGCAGCTGGCCGCCGTGGGTGTCGAACCCGCTGGTGGCGACGAAGAACACCTGCCGCTGCTGCGACAGCTGCGTCCGCGCCTCGATGAGCTGCGCCACCGTCTGCAGCTGCGTGCCGAGATCGGTCTGCGGGAACTGCGTCTGGAGCGGCGGCAGGCTGGCGAAGACGCTCTGCAGCAGCAGGTCGTTGGACAGCGCGTGCTGGAAGACGTCGCGGTAGCCGGAGACGAAGAGGTTGCCGTAGCTCGCCTGCAGCAGGGCGCGCAGGGCGTTCGACTGCGGGTCGGTCGGGTCGGTCGTGTAGTTGGCGAGGCCGGGCGTGCCGCCGGGCTGCACCTGGAACTCCGACAGGAGGTTGCCGACCTGGAAGGTGTTCGAGCCGGCGAGCGACATGCTCATCGAAATCTGCGCGGTGCCGTTCAAGGCCCGCAGCATGTCGGCCACCCGCCCGCCCCAGCCGGTGGACGGCGGCTGGTCGGGTATCGAGGTCTGCCAGTGCAGGGTTTGATCGCTGTGCGAGAACAGCTGCGGCGGCAAGGCGGCGGTGCCGTTGTTCCACTGGTCGATGGTGACCGGCGCCACCAGCGGTCCGACGTTGGCGACGATCGCCATGTGCTGCTGCCCGAACAGGCTCTGCAGACCCGGCAGGTTGGGGTGCAGCGACCACAGGCGGCCGTCGCCGCCGCTCAAGAGGTTGATCGGCAGCAGCGTGTTCCGCGGCAGCGCCAGGCCCTGGCGCACGGCGGCGTAGCTGGCATAGTCGGTCGGATCGTAGGGCACCAGCATGTTGTTGCTGTCGTTGCCGCCGTAGAGGAAGACGCAGACCAGCGCCTTGTAGTCGGTGCCGGTCAGCGGCGCCGCCGCCGCCACCCGCCGCAGATCGAACAGCGTCGAGGCGAGCGAGGTCATCCCGACCGTGGCGCAGACCGATTGCCGCATGAACTGGCGGCGGGTCGCACCGCGCGGCCGCTCCTCCGGGGGCTGCTGCTGGCTCATCGCATGCTCCTTTTGGCCTAGCGCTGCGCCACGTACTCCGGCGACAGCTCGATCAGGTACAGCAGGTTCCGCACCCGGGTGGTCGCGTCGTTGGGGTCCGAGAAGTTGGGATCGGCGAGCGCGGTTTCCAGGATCGATCGCATTTGCGCCGACATGCCGTTGGCCATCATCACCAGGTTCAGATAATCGAGCAGGCTGCTGTCCGCGAGGCCGACCATGCTCGAGTAGTTGGGGAAGATGGTGTAGGGATCGAACGCCGCGCCGTAGTAGATGATGTCGTGCAGGTAGTCGGCGGTCCCGAACACCGTGGTGTCGGTGGTGATCTTGAGCTCCGGCGCCACCAGGCCGGCCTGGGCGATGGCGCCCGGCTGGACGTACGTGGGCTCGAAGAAGTTGAACACCGTCGGCGCGCGCAGCGGGTTCTCGTCGAGGCCGTAGCCGGCGTCCGAGGTATCCCAGATGCGCCACTTGTTGTCCGCCGGCGGCGTGGCGCTGGTGGCGCGCAGCAGGTGGCCCAGCCGCACGATCGGCTCGCGCAGCTTGCCGTACCCCGGCTGCGGCACGAAGGTGGCGGCGCGCGCCTCGTAATCGAGCAGGATGGCGGCGAGCACGGCCTGCATGTTGCCGCGCACCCCCTGGCCGTCGTTGGCGAAGGCCTGGGCGCAGCGGTAGAGGTAGGCCGGGCTGGGGTTGCTCGTCACCAGCCGCTGGATCAGCTCGCGGCAGATGAACGGCCCGACGTTGGGGTGGTGGAAGATCAGGTCGAGCGCCGCGTCGAGATCCTGCTGCGGCGTCTGCCCCGCGGGCAGGACGACGCCGTCGAGCAGCAGCTTGGTGCCCGGCGAGTGGTGCTCCGGCCAGGCCTCCATCGGCTGGCGCCAGTTGGGGCTGTAATTGTAGAAGTTGTTGGGGTCGCTGTGGTCGCCGCCGGCCCACGTCCAGCCGGTGAAAACCGCGGCGAAGCCCTTGACCGCGTCCTGGTTGTAGGTCGCGATCGGCAGCCCGGTCGCGTCGAGGATCAGGGTGCCGTCGGGATTGAGCTTGTAGAGGCCGATCGAGAACAGCTGGTTGACCTCGCGGGCGTAGTTCTCGTTGGGATTGATGCCGTTGGCCGGGTCGCCCTGGTCGTTTTGCAGCATGTTGAGGTAGACGCCCATGGTCGGGTCGAGCGTCACGTCCTCGAGCAGCTGGCGGAAGTTGCCGAAGGCATCGCTCTCGAGCACGTCGAGGTAGCGCGCCATCCCCTCCGGGTCGACGTTCGCGTTCTGGTCGGAGATCACCATGATCTCGGAGAGGGCCAGCGCCACCCGCTGGCGGAGCTGGTCGGGGCCGGTGACCGCCTGCCGCCAGAACGACTCCATGACCTGGTTGCTCGAGATCGTCTCGCCGGCGGCGCGTGCCGCGTCGATGTAGGCGAGATGCGAGGTCAGCGGCTGGCCGAACTGGCCGGCGAGCCAGGGCCCGAAGCCGGTCGGCGCGCTGGTGATGGTCGCGACGTCGGCCGGCGAGGTCGGGCCGTAGGTCGCCTGCATCAGGAAGCGCGCGGCGTCGGTCTGCGTCGCGGGCGGCGGCGGCAGCGCCGGCGGCGCTGGCGGCGGCATGAAGGTCTGGTTGCCGGTCGCGACGTTGAAGAAGCCCTTGATCTCTCCGCTCGGGTACATCGCGGTGTGCAGGTTGATGTAGCACTGGCCCGAGAACAGCGCCGCGAGGATCTGCGGCACGGTGAAGCCGCCGGCGGGCACGATCGTCCACAGCCGGCCGCCCATCGCGTCGGGAACCGAGGTGTCGATGTCGAACAGGATCGGGCCGCCGGGCCCGTGAATGTGCTGGGCGACGATCGGTCCGCTGAGGTTCGAGTAGGTGTAATGCAGGACGGCGCTCGCCTGGTCGGCCGACAGCACCAGGCTGGCCGAGCCGGACCCGAGCGACAGCGACGAGCCCTGCGGCACCATCTGCGCCAGCAAGAGCGTCGAGACCGCTGCCAGGCTGTACTGGCCGGTCGTCACCGGGCTGTCGGCCAGCCCCGTCGCGGTGGCGACGGCATTCAGGGTGGTGGTCGCGTTGAGGCTCAAGGCGCCGGCGTAGAGCGTGCCGTGCGAGCTGCTCGGCGTCGAGCCGTCGGTGGTGTAGAAGATCTGCGCGCCGGGGGTCGAGCTGAGGATCTGCACCTGCGGATGGACGGCATAGCTGCCCGGCGGCGGGTTGAACGCCGGCGGCGCGGCGGTGCTCTGCTCGAGCGCGGCGTTGGCGAAGTAGCCGTTGACGTCGACGATGAGATCGACGTTGCCGGTGGGATTGCCGGCAGCGGCAAGGAAGGCGCCCGCCGTCCCAAGCTCCAGCATCACGTTGTTGGCGCGGACCCGGCCGGCATTGAAGTTGATCGTCGAGGTCTGGGGAATGCCCGCGCCGGCGGGGCCGAAGACCAGGAAGCCCGTGCTCGGCGGGTTGACCACCGTCACGTTGGCGGAGACCG
>DATKFK010000580.1:0-4854 GCA_035544375.1 Thermoanaerobaculia bacterium | reverse complement strand
CGGGCGCGGCGTCGCCAAGGGTGCAGGCGAAGGCCGAGGTGTCCTGCACCGGTCGAGCCGCCGTGCCGTCGGGGTTGCCGTAGGCCTTGACGCGGCCGGTGAGGGTGTCGGACACCGTCAGGGTGAAGCCGGCGTTGGTGGTGGCGGCGGCGAAGACCCAGAACTGCTGGTTGAGCGTGCAGCCGTCGAGCACCTTGACCAACATCTCGGGGTTGTCGGCGCCGAAGAACCAGAACAGCCCGCCGCGAGAGACGCCGAGGCTGGCGAGCGGGATCGCCTGAGCGTTGCCGGAGTGGCCGCCGCCGTCGGCAGTGCTGAACGAGGCGGCGAGCTGCCAGCGGCGGTCTCCCGCGTGGTCGTCCAGGCAGAGCGTCGTGCCGGATGCCGTGCAGGCGAAGGTGGCGTGGCCGATCTTCCCGACGTAGCCTTCGGCGAACCAGAGGCCGCCGTCCGGTCCCACGACGATCCCTTGCGGCCCGGCGTTGGCGGTGGGCAGCGCAAGCTCCGTGACGACGCCGGTGGTCGATAGGCTGCTGATCTTCGCGGAGTCCGGTTCGGTGAACCACAGGTTGCCGTCCGGACCGGTGACGATGCCGAAGCCCGGCCCCAGGGTGGGCAGCTCGGTCACGTTGCCGGTGGTGGTGATCCTGCCGATCCTCTTCGCCATCCGCTCGGTGAACCAGAGCGCGCCGTCGGGACCGACGGTGATGCCGTACGGCTCGCTGTCCGGTGTCGGCAGCGGGAACTCCGTGATCGCTCCCTTGGGAGTGATGCGCCCGATCTTGTTGCCGGCGGCGGCGGATTCGGTGAACCAGAGGTTGCCGTCCGGTCCCGCGGTGATGAACAGCGGTCCGGCGCCCGCCGTCGCGAGCGGGTACTCGGTGAAGCTCCCGCTGGGAGAGACCCGGCCGATCTTGTTGCCGTCGACCTCGGTGAACCAGATGGCTCCGTCCGGTCCGGCGGCGATGCCCTGTGGATGGCCGCCCGGCGTCGGTATGGAGTACTCGGAGAGGGCTCCGCCGGTGGTGATGCGGCCGAGCTGGTTGCCCACGAGCTCGGTGAACCACAGCGCGCCGTCAGGCCCGGCCGTGATGCCGACCGGCGCGCTGTTGGTCGTCGGGATGGCGAGCTCGGCGACGGTTCCGGTGGTGGTGATCCGCCCGATCTTGTTGGTCCCTTCGGCGGTGAACCAGAGCGCTCCGTCGGGCCCGACGGCGATGCCGGTGGGGCCGTCGTTGGCCGCCGGCAGCGCGTATTCGAAGATCCCGACGCCCCATGCCGCCCCGCTGGAACCCAAGAAGATCGCGCTGGAAAGTACGAGTAGGCGATGGGTGCGCATGATGCCCTCCTGCGCTCCATACTAATTCAACGACGGGTCGCGGCGCCTGGGGCCATGCCGCGGCTCGGCGGCCTACCTGCACCCGCGGCTGCTGCCTACTGGAAATAGCCGCTGACGTCGAGAATGAGCTGCACGCTGCCGGACGAGCCGTCGATCACCGCGATGCTGCCGGAGCCCTCGCCGCTCAACCGGAGGAAGGCATTGTTGGCGAGCGTCCGGCCGGGCGAGAAGTTGATCGTGCTGGTGCCGCCGGATTGCTGGTCGGCGGCGTAGAGGGTGAGGGATCCGCCGCTCGCCGCCTGGGTCACGGTGACGTTGACCGCCAGGGCCTTGGCGGTGGCCGGGATGCCACAGTGTCCGGACAGCGCAAACGTGCGGGCCGGGCCGGTTTGCAGAGCGGGGCCGCCGAGGGGACCGGCGGGCGAGCGGGTGTCGATCAATCTGCAGGGCGTCAGCGTATAGAAAGCCGAGCTCTGCGGCAGGCCCATCGAGCAGTAGCCGCCGCCGGCGTTGACCCAATCCTCCTGCAGCAGGTAGTCGCGCCCGCCGAGGTGGATGTTGGCCGCCGATCCGTTCGCGGTGCTGTAGAGCTTGGAGCCGAACGTGAAGTTGCAGAGGTCGCCGACCTCGTTGCCGTTGGCGTCATACCAGGCGTCGCCGTTGGGATCGGTGACCGACTCGTCCAGCTCGTGAGTCATGAGGGAGGCCATGCCGTCCGCTCCCTCGTTGCCGTTGGGGGCATTGCCCGGCGAGGCTTCGCAGCCGCTCGGACAGGCGAGCGTGCTGCCCACGAAGGCGTACTGGCTGGGGACCCCGTTGAAAATGCCCGAGCTGTGCCAGCCGCAGTAGACGCTGCAGAAACCGCTGGTTTCGGCGACGTCGGGCGAGGTGAGGACGAAGTAGACGCCGTTGGCATCGGCCGGCAGAGAGCCGTTGGCGATCGCCGCCGAGACGACGTCGAAGACGCCGTTGTCGTCGAGCGAGGTGCCCCGCGAGTAGTTGTCGAAGACCGCGCCGCCATAGGTGACCGAGTTGGCGACGTGGTTGTTCGAGGAGTCGTAATAAGTGGAGTTGATGCTGAAGTAGGGGCTGCCACCCAGGTTCCTGGCCCAATCCGGCAGGATCGTGGTGGCGCTGTTCGAGCTCCAGTTGCCGTACCAGATGAAATAGACGTGGGTGGTGCCGAGCATCACGGCGCCGCCGTGGTAGAGGATACCGTTGCTCGAGGAGGTGGCGTCCGGGAGCACCAAGGCCTTTGGCGCGTTCGGTCGGTAGACCTTGTGTCCCTTGCCATCGGGCACGAAGCCGCCGCCGCTCGCGGCGTTCGGAGCTACCGTGAAGCCGGGTATGGCCGCGGTGCCGGCCGGAGCGGTCGTGCCGGGCTGGACGGCCGTGGCTGGCGGGGTGGCGGTCGCGGTGGCGGCCGTCGTGGTCGTTGTGGCTGCGCGGGCCGGGACTGCGGGGAGAGACGCCACGCTCAGGCAGGCCGCCCAGAGCGTCGCCATCGACAACTGCCTTCTCATCTGCAACCTCCTGCATGACGCGGCCATCCGCGGCCGCGGGCTTACACCCGGTAGAACCGATACACACTACGGGCGAAGCCCGTACACCCTCCGCGATCTGGCGGGAGCAGGTAGCCCGTAACATACACTCGTTTAGAGCCATTTGGCTATATGGCTGTCGCCGCTGGTGCGGCCGCCTTGGCCAGACGGGCGCGGGGGCGCGGGGGGCCGGGGGCGTCCGGCATCGGCCTAAGAGCGCAGCTGTTGTAAACTATACCGGGTTCGTCATGCCCCAAGCGGGAGTAACTCAGGGGTAGAGTCACAGCCTTCCAAGCTGTTGGTCGCGGGTTCGAATCCCGTCTCCCGCTCCAATCCATCCAACGCAAATCTACGCAGAGAAAGCCTTTAGACCCCTTTATCTAGAAGGGTTTGCTGTGCTAAAGTACGCGCGGTAGCGGGGCTTTTCGGCCCCTCCGGGTTCCCCTGGGGTTCCCCGATTTTGGCTCCGGGAATCCTCGGGGAACCCGCCGGGAACCCTGGCTCGTGCTCCGGCTCCGGCACGGTCCCTCGGGCTTCGCCTTCCAGTACAAGCACCAGGGGCGGACGCGGCGCATGGCCCTTGGGCAGTTCGGCGCGTTGACTCTTGAGCAGGCCCGCAAGCAAGCCCGGAAGCTCTACCACGAGGTGCGCTCTGGCGGTGACCCTGCGGCCGCCAAGCGCGCGGCGCGCGCAAAGCGGATGACCTTCGGCAAGGCCGCGGAGCTCTACCTCCTGGACCTCCGGGAGCGCGCCGCCACCGGGGCCAAGCGCGGCAAGCTATCAACAGCCGCGGAGTTCCAGCGCCTACTGGATCGCTGCATACTGCCGAAGCTCGGTTCCCGTGAAGTGGAGGACCTCGGGCTGTCGGAGATTGAAAGGATGCATCGATCGCTGGCCGCAACCCCTCGCCAGGCGAATGCAGCGCTGACGGTCACGAGTGCGGTTCTGGGGTTCGCCGAGCGCCGAGGCCTGCGCCCGCCGGGACCGAATCCCTGCCGCCTGGTAGAACGTCTTCGCGAGCGCGGACGCAAAGGGCGGTTGACGTTGCAGCAACTCGCCGCACTCGGCAAGGTTCTTCGCGCGGCCGAGACAGACGGCGAGAGCCGCTCGCCCATCCTGGCAGTGCGCCTGCTGGCGTTGACCGGCTTGCGCCGCTCCGAGCTGGTAGGCCACGCGCTCAAGGTTCGGCGGACTCAAGGCTCAGGTCTGAGGTGGGCGGACGTGGACTTCGAAGGCCGGACGTTGCAGGTGCGAGATGCGAAGACTGGCGCCCGCGTAGCGCCGATCGGGACTGCCGCGGTGGAACTTCTCAGGCGTGCCAAGCCCAACGAAGCGACGCCAGCGGACTACGTATGCCCGGGTGCGATCAGCGGAGCTCCCCTGGTGGGGCTAGACAAGCCAGCGCGGCGGATGCTCGCCCTCGCAGGTGCCGAAGGCTCGGGCCTGCACACGTTCCGCCGTACCTTTGCCTCTCTTGCGGCAGAAGCCGGCTACTCAGAGTTGCTGATCGCCGCTTTGCTCGGCCACCGCCGAGGTGGTGTTACGGCCGGCTACGTCATCGCCGACGCCGACCCTCTTCGCGCGGCAGCCGACCGGATTGCGTCGGCCGTCGCCGCACATCTAGACGGTCATGACAGTACTACCGCCACACCTCAAAGTCTGTGGGCAGATAATGCTATAATAATGGAGAAGAGTCGAGGGCGCGACGTTTAAGCTAAGCTGGGTGGTGAGTTCAGACGGAGGCTGAGCTTATTAGCCGTTAGGCGTCTCCGTCGAAGCTTGTGGTCATCACGGCTGACGTAAAGGAGCGGTTCTGACGATGCGCTACTCAATTCTTGCGATCGCGTTAGGCTGCGGTTTGCTGTGCACGTGTGCAGTTCAGGCGTATGAGCGCCCACTACTCCGGGTGCACAGCCATTTCTTCATCAATGGCTGCGTCTTCGACACCGACTACTTGGTGACTAGCCCCGTGCA
>DATKFK010000579.1:0-3446 GCA_035544375.1 Thermoanaerobaculia bacterium | reverse complement strand
TCGATTCGCGCAACCCTCCAGGAGCAACTGCGGTTCGAGCCAGGCACCGAGACCACGAACCGCAAGCCGTTGCAGCAACCCGCCCTCTTCGAGGCGCAATGGGAGCTGCGCTTTGGACTCGACAATCGGTTCCGTGCGTTCTACGAGATCGACCACGAGAGCAGGAAGGTCTACATCCTGGCGCTCGGTGTCAAGGAGCGCAACCGCTTGCTCATCGGAGGAGAGGAGGTAAAGCTTTGAAGATCGCATCGGTCGCAGAGGTCAAGGCCAAGTTCAGCGCCTATCTGAAGCAGAGCGAGCAAGGTGCGGTGATCGTCACCCGCAATGGTAGGCCGGTGGCCGCGTTGCTGGCCGTGCGGGACGACGAGGATCTGGAACGCCTGGTCCTGGCCCACTCACCTCGCTTGCGGGCCATCCTGGAAACGGCACGGCAGCAGATCCGCGCCGGCGAGGGCATCGCCCACGGGGATTTCTGGCACGAGATCGAGGAGGAGGTGCCGGCCAAGGCCCGCCGCAAGAGCAAAGCAAGACATGTGACTCAGGCAAGCAAGGATAGCGTGTAACGGACCAGTGAACGATGGACCTTGAAATTCAATCTTGACTTCGAGGGGGACTCTGACAGGGCCGAAGCCAACCTGGCCAAGCACGGTGTCTCGTTTCCCAAAGCAGCGACCGTGTTCGCGGATCCCTTAGCTATCTACATCATCGACAATGAATCGACAGAGGACCGCATGGTGGTCATCGGCACCTCGCTTCGCGGGAAGCCCGAGTAGCGTGAGATCCTAACTACGTTGCCATGACCGGATAGTAACTATACCAATCCAAGCGACCTCTCTTGAACATAGGACCTGACATTGATACTCATCGAACACTCTGGCGATCGTGTGGAAGTGGTTGCATTGCTCGGGCAGGATGGTCTCCTGCCAGAGCCTGTCATTTGCATAATGATAGTCGTCCACCAATAGCAAGATCTGCAGCTCTTTTATGTTCGCCAATTTCGAGTCCGGCCCTCAGCTCCAGGCCGGTGACGAGGAGGGTGGGCGAGCCGAGCATGCCGTTCAGGGGCAAGAAGGAGAGGTCCCGCGCGACGGCGGCGATGCCCTTGAAGAGGGCGGCCGCGGTCCCGCAGAGCCAGGCGCCGGCTATGGGAGCGGTGGCCCGGCCGGCCTCTACCGCGAAGCCGCATACCGGCAGGGCGAATTGATCGCCGGCGGGATCGAAGCGGGCGGGACCGGTGGCGTCGATCAGGTAGTGGCCGGCGCCAATGTCGGCCAGCAAGGCCGCCACCGACAGGCGGGGATCGGGACGGAGGTAGAGGTGCGTGGGGCCCGGGACCGGCAGGTCCCGCCAGCTGGGCCGGCGGCAGCAGCCGGTGGCGGCCCCCGGCGCGGCTCCGTTGGCCTGCCACCAGGCGAGGAGCGGCTGCTGGAACACCCCCCCCTCCACCAGCACGGCCTCGCGGGTGGACATGCCCTCGCCATCGACCGGACACTCGAGCGCGCCGCCGGCAAGACGGCCGTCGTCCACGATGGTGAGGCGCTCGCTGCCGATCCTGCCCTGACGATCTCGCATCGGCGCCGTCCGCGCCGCGGCTTCGGGTCCCACCAGCAACGGGAGCAGGTGGGCGAGCAGCGCCACCGCGACGGGCGGCGCCAGCAACAACTCGGTCCGGGAAGCGCCGGCGCCCCCCCCGCCGCTGCCCTGCCAGAACGGCTGACCGGTGGCCTCGACCGACAGGCGGTCGGCCAGGCGGCGCGCCAGGGCCTGGGGATGGAAACGGCGCGCTTCGCGGGCTGCGAGATAGAGGGCCGCGCCCGCTCCCGGCCTGCCGGGTCCCCTGCCCGGACCCGCCGCTTCCAGGTGCAGGGTCGCCAGACGGCGGCGGAAGGCGACGCGCATGCCGCGGCTGCTGGCCAACTCGCCCTCGCTCGAGCCGTCCTCTAGCGTGGCCTGCAGCAGCCGGGCTCCTGGGAGCTCGGACTCCAGCTCGCGACCCAGACCGGCGAGCAGCCGCAGGCCTTCGCTCTCGCCGATCAGCGGCGCCTCGAAATCGGAGGGCTGGCTCCAGGGCGGCACCGGCTCCGGCTCGGGCAGCCGAAAGGCACGGCCGGTCGGCTCCGGCCAGGCCTCGCCGGCCGGCAGCTCGCCTGCCCCGGCGACGAAGAAGGAGTCGCGCCGGCTGCTGGCCCGCACCGCCCAGGCGCGCTCCTGGGTGAACGCCGAGGTCTCGGCCCCCAGGTCGAGGGCCAGCCGCCGCGAGCGCCCGCGCTTGGTCAGGACCTCGACCTCGGGAAGACCGCGCCGCACCAGGTCCCGCAACACCTGCTCGACCGCCGCGTCGACCGCCACGCCGGTCATGACCCGCCGGCGGCTCCGGCACGTGCGGCATCGGCGGCCATGGAACCTCTCGGCTCGGTCCTCCGCAACCCGCAGGGCGAAGCGCGGCGTGCGGGATTTTTCAGCAGGCTATCAGGCATCCGCCTCGACCGTCACTCCTTCCAGACGCAGGGCCGGCGCGGTCGCCCAGACCGGCAGCTTCTGGCCGCCCTTGGCGCACCACCCGGCTCCCGCCGGCACGCTGTCCTGGCCGACGGCGACGGCGCGCGCCAGCAGGTCCGCGACCTGTCCGCGCAGGATGCAGGCACCGACGGGCTCGCCCAGGGCGCCGCGCCGGATGCGGCGGCCATGGGGCAGGTGGAGCCTGAACTCGCCCGACAGCGGATCGAGCCCGCCACGGCTCGCCGCGGGCAGGAAGAGGCCGCCGTTGGCCTGCGCCAGCAGATCGCTCTCCTTGCAGCCGCCGGCCAGCAGCTCGAGGTGGGTCGAACGCGGTCCGGGAGGCAGGTGACGGCTGCCCCGGCGCCCGGCACCCGGCAGCAGCGCCGGCGCGACCCGGGACCAGGCGGTGTCGGCCAGCGGCTGCTCGACCGCGCCGCGCCGCAGCAGCCAGCGGCGGCTGACCGGCATTCCCTCGTCATCGGATGTCCGCCGCACCTCGGGCGGGGCCGCCGCCGGATCGTCCAGCACGTCGAGGCAGGGAGCCGCCAGTGCCAGCCCCAGCGCCGCCTCGGGCCTGCCGCCGCGCGCCAGCGTGTCGGCCTCCAGCGCATGCGCGACCGCCTCGTGCAGCAGCACCGCGACCGCCGCCGGCGCCAGGACCACGACGCCTGAAGCCAAGGCCGCCGGCGCCGCATGGCGGGCGCGGAAGAGCGCCACCGCAGCCGCCGCGACCTCCTCGGCGGCGGCGGCGTCGAGGCGCGGCAGCAAGGCGCCGCAGCGGCCCCATGCCGACTCCACGACGCAGCTGTAGAAGCTCTCGCTTTGCGGCTCGGGCACCAGGCGCGGCCCCACGACCTGCAGCCAGCGCCGGTGGCGCCGCAGCGTCAGACGCGCCGCGATGCCGACGTGATGGGCGCGGATGGCGCGCGCCACGGCCACCGGGAAAT
>DATKFK010000578.1:0-2425 GCA_035544375.1 Thermoanaerobaculia bacterium | reverse complement strand
GGCGGCACCGGCGGCACCGGATAACCATCATTCAGATCGAGTTGTGAGCGAGCACTTACGAGACCCCGAGCTGGACCGCCTGGTCCACGAGCTGAACAGCGGCGCCGGCCTGGCGGCGTCTGAAGAAGCCGGCGCGCCCCCCGCGCCGGACGACGGCGAAGGCGCCTGGCCCGCTCATGCCACGGCTCACGGCACGGCGGTGCGGCCGGAACGGGCCGAGGCGGCGGCCTGGCTCGACCTCCTCCCGGAGCCGCCGCCGCGCGCCAGCTCAGAGGCCGGGGACGCGCTCGGCGGCCTGCTGGCGGAGGCGGTCCGCCGCGGCGCCAGCGACCTGCTGCTGCTGCCCGGCCTGCCGCCGGTCTTCCGGGTGGATGGGCGCCTGAAGCGCGGCGACGCCGAGCCGTTCGACGCCGACGACCTCGCGCGCCTGTTCCAGCCGCAGCTGGCCAGCCGGGTGCGGAGCGAGATCGCGGAGCGCGGCGCCGCCGACTTCTCCCTGCGCCTGGCGGCCGCGGCGGCGGCGCCTGCCGCGGCGGGCGTGGCGGGCGGCAGGCTCGACGCCGGGGCGGCTTCGGCGTGGCGGTTCCGGGTCAACCTGCATCGCCAGCGCGGCCAGCTGGCGGCGGCGGTGCGCACGCTGCCGCGCGACGTGCCGACCCTGGGCAGCCTCAACCTGCCGCCGGCGTTTGCCGAGCTGGTCAAGCCCAGCCGCGGCCTGGTGCTGGTGTGCGGCCCGACCGGCTCCGGCAAGAGCTCGACGCTGGCGGCGCTGATCGGCGAGATCAATCGCGGCCGCACCGCGCACGTCATCACCATCGAGGACCCCGTCGAGTACGAGCACCGCTCCAACCGGTCGCTGATCGAGCACGTCGAGGTCGGGCGCGACGCGAGATCGTTCAGCGAGGCGCTGCGGGCGGCGTTGCGCCAGGACCCGGACGTCATCCTGGTCGGCGAGATGCGCGACCTCGAAACCATGGCGACGGCGATCAGCGCCGCCGAGACCGGGCACCTGGTGCTTGCCACCCTGCACTCGAACGACGCCGTGCAGTCGGTGCACCGCATCGTCGACGTCTTTCCGCCCAGCCAGCAGGCGCAGATCCGCCAGCAGCTGGCGCTCTCGCTCAACGCCATCGTCGCGCAGCAGCTGGTGCCGCGCGCCGACGGCCGCGGCCGCATCCCGGCGATCGAGCTGATGCTCGCCACCTTCGCGGTGCGCCATCACATCCGCAGCGACAAGCTCGAAAAGCTCTACAACGAGATCACGCTGGGCAAGCGCCAGGGCATGACGTCCTTCGAGGAGTCGCTGGCGCAGCTGGTGCGCGAGGGCAGGATCGATCTCGAAGAGGCCCGGATGCGGTCCAGCCACCCCGAAGAGCTCGACACCCGCCTGCGCGGGTGAGTGGCCGGAGGCGGGGACCCTCAGCCGAGGATCTGGCGCACGCAGCCGAGGGTCGGCGGCAACGGCTTCTGCCACAGCCAGGAGACGTCGATCCAGAACCAGGGGAAGACCGCGGAGCACAGCCGACCCGCCGTCACGTCCCGGCTGCGGTAGGTCGGGGTCCTGTGCGTTTCGTCGATCGCCGGGGTTTCTTGCGATTCAGGTGCGTTCTGGACCTCCAGGACCTCCGCCCGCACGGACCCCAACCAGGGGTCGATGACCCAGATTTCCGGGATGCGAGCTTGATGGTACCGAGGTAACTTGAGCCGCAACGCGCGCATCACGTCGCTCGGGGAGGCCACCTCGATCACCAGATCGGCAGGGCCCTCCAGCCGCTGCGGACCGATCCGGTGGCGGCGCTCCTCGCCCACCACCATGACGTCGGGCTCGGGCGACCACTTCGGGTCGAGGCGCATCGGATACCTGCCGCCCAGCACGACTCCGCCTCCCCGCTCCTCGAAGGCGATCCGCGTGACTACAATGAGAAAGCCGCCAAGGTCCTCGTGCACCTCGGAAGCCGGCTCTCGGACCACCAACTCGCCGCCCAGGAACTGGTAGGGGCTGTCCTCGCCCTGCTCGCTATAGAACTCTTCCTCGGTCACCGGCTGGCGTTCTGTCTCCCCAAAAAGCTCTTTCATGTCGAAAACGATAACAGCGAAAATGTGCCAAGGCAACCAACGCTGGTCGGGGCACCGAGGTGGCGGCCCTACGTTTCCAGCCTGAACCGCGTCTCGGCGAGGCGGTAGAGGGGGCGCCAGATCAGCCGGTTGGTGACGACCACGATTCCGGCCAGGACCACCGTGGCGATGAGCAGCCGATCGAAGTTGCCGGCGTCCGCCGCGGCGCTGATCAGCGAGCCCAGGCCGGTGGTCTGCAGGGTGCGCCCCCGGAAGTGGAAGTACTCGGCGACGATGCTGGCGTTCCAGGCGCCGCCGGCGGCGGTCACCATGCCGGTGACCAGGAACGGGAAGATGCCGGGCAGGATCA
>DATKFK010000577.1:0-3335 GCA_035544375.1 Thermoanaerobaculia bacterium | reverse complement strand
CAGGACTTCGGCTTGACCCTGGGCATCGATTGCTTCAACGTCTTCAACGAGGCGTTCGTCCTGCAGCGCGAGGGTGCGTTCCACGTCGCGTCCGCCCCTGTCCCGTCCAACGCGGGATTCGTCAACGAGGTCCTCAGTCCGCGGGTCTTCCGCTTCGGCGCGCGGCTCAGCTTCAAGTAAGCGCCGCGGCCGCTCGAACCGACGAGCGGTTCCTCGCTTCCTTTCCTTGCCTCCCTCCGGTCAATCCGGCGGGAGGCTTTCGTGCTTGGCCCCACCGCCTGCGGCGACCGCGGGGCCCTCTCCCCTCCGCTTCGGCAATCGGTTTCGTCGCTTCGTTCAGCGCCCGCGGACCGCCGCGATCGCCGCCGCCAGGCGCTCCATGCCCCGCCGCACGGCATCGGGGCCGACCGCCGCGAAGCCGAGCACCAGCGCGTTGGCGGCGCCGGCGCGATCGGCGAAGTAGGCGGCCAGGGGCGTCACCTCCACGTTGCGCGCCGCCGCTTCTCGGGCCACCTGCTCCGCGTCGACGCCGTCGAGGTCGGCCACCACGTGCAGGCCCGTTCTCACCGGCCGCAGCCGCAGCTCCCCCGGACAGTGGCGCGCGGACGCCGCGGCCAGTGCCTCGAGGCGCTCGCGATACGCCGCGCGCATTCGCCGGACGTGGCGGTCGAAGTGGCCTTCCGCGATGAAATCGGCCAGCACGGCTTGATCCAGCGGCGGGGGTTGCACCTCCGCGACCCGCCGCACCGCCGGTTGCAGGTCCGGCGGCACGATGAGGAAGCCCAGCCGCAGGGCCGGGAACAGCGTCTTGCTGAAGCTGCCGACGTAGATCACGCGGCTGTCGACGTCCAGGCCGTGCAGGCAGGGGATGGGGTGGGTGCCGTAACGGAACTCGCCGTCGTAATCGTCCTCGATCACCCACGCGCGTGCGGCGCTCGCCCACCTGAGCAGGGCCAGGCGCCGCGGCAGGCTCATCGGCAGGCCCAGCGGGAACTGGTGCGACGGCGTGCAAAAAGCCAGGCGCGCGCCTGGGGCGATGCGCGCGCCCGCCTCGACGTCCAGGCCATCGCCGTCGACCTTGACCGGCACGATCCGTGCGCCTGCGGCAAGCAGTGCGCTGCGGGCCCCGGGGTAGCCCGGCTCTTCCAGCCACGCCTGGTCGCCGGGGTCGAGCAGCAGGTGGCAGATCAGGTCCAGCGCCCGTTGCGAGCCGCCGACGACGACGACCTGCGCTGCCGTGCATCGAGTGCCGCGCGTCCTGACCTGTTCGGCAATGGCCTCGCGCAGGACGGGAAGGCCGTGCGGCGAGCCGTAGTCGAGCTGCGCCGGGCTCATGGCTCTGAGCCGCCGGCGGGAGAGCTGCGACCAGAGCCGGAGCGGGAAGAGGTCCAGCGCGGGCGTGCCGATGCGAAAGGCGCGCGGCGGGCCCTTGAGGCGCCTGGCCGCCGGCGGCACCGCCGCCAGCGCCGCACCGCGGGCGGACAGCGGCGGATGCTTGGGCTCCGGAGCCGGACCGGATGGAGCGGCATGATGGAGGTCATCCGGCAGCTCGCGGGCCACGAACGTGCCGGAGCCGCGCTGGGTTGCCAGGTACCCTTCGGCCAGTAGCTGCTCGAGCGCCAGCAGGGTGGTGGTGCGGGAGACGCCCAGATCCTCCGCCAGCGCCCGCGACGAAGGCAGCCGCGTCCCCGGCTCGAGGACGCCGTTCAGGATGCCCAGGCGGATGCCGGAATAGATCTGCTGCTGCAGGGCGCCGCGGGCGCGGGGATCGAGACGGATCAGGATGCTGGCGGCTGGTCGCTTGCCCATGGCGCGGGGGTGCGGCGTCGGCCCGGTGGAGCTATCGAGATCGCTCCGCCAGTGGATTCCGATCATACCACTTGGGGTCCGGTCCGGCCGGTCTGGCGGACTGCCGGCGCTCGGTGCGCATGCGGTCAAGTGGCGTTATGCGCCCGCTCCAAACTGGATCTTGGCGGTCTGCGGAGGCTGGGGAAAGATACGGTCCATGCGGAGGCGCCACGGGTTGCCGCCGCGGCATCAGCCGATCAGGCGGCGAGCGCGTGGCGATCGAGATGGATAGAACGCAATTCCACGAAACCGTTGGCCCAACCAGGCCAACCAACACGAACAGGTCGGAACCAATGATCGACAATTGCAATGGCCGGCGGCAGGGTTCGCCCGCCGGCAGCTTCCGCCTGGCAGCCGCGGCCCTGGCGATCGTGGCGCTCACCCTGTGCGGCGCCCGCGCCGAACCGCCGGCGGCCGCCGGCGCCGCCGCCAGCCAGGCCACAGATACCGGCCAGGCCACCGATTCCGGCCAGACCGTCGTCGTCGAGCTGTTCACCTCGCAGGGCTGCTCGACGTGCCCACCGGCGGACCGGCTGCTGTCGCAACTGGGCAGCGGCGCGGGAGCCGGGCAGGTCATCCCTCTCGCCTTCCACGTCGACTACTGGAATCGCCAAGGCTGGACCGATCCGTTTTCCTCGCCGGAGTGGACGGCGCGCCAAGCCAAGTATGGACGCGCCCTGCACGTGGACAACGTCTATACCCCGGAACTGGTGGTCGGCGGCCGCAGCGAATGCGTCGGCTCGAAACGCGACGAGGTCATGCGCCAGATCGCCGCGGCGCAGGCGGCCGCGCCGGCGGGCAAGGTGAGCATCGCCGCGGCTGCCCTGACGGGCCGCAAGGTGGTCGTCAAGGTCGAGGCGCGGATCGAGCGGCCGGCGCACGGTCTCGAGCTGTGGGTGGCGCTCACCCAGAACGGCCTGACCACCGCCGTCGGCGCCGGGGAGAACAAGGCGGCGACCCTGCACGACGACTACGTCGTGAGGCGGCTGGAGAAAGCGTTCTCGCTTCCCGGCAAGCCCGGATCCGAGCGTTCCGGCGAGGTGAAGCTCGCCGTCGACTCGGGTTGGGACCCGTCGAAATTGGCGGTCGTCGCCTTCCTGCAGGACCCTGGGACGCTGGCCATCGAGGGCGCCGCCTCCCAGGCGCTCGCTGCCGGCCGCTAGCGGCCGGCGCGGGCGCGCGGGCGAACGGCCAGGGCTCGCGCGCCGCCCAGCGCTCGCGCGAACGGCCAGCGCCCGCCAGCGCCTCGCGCGCGCGGGCGGTGATCAGCCGGTGCGGGTTGCGGCCACCGCCGCCGCCGCTGCCGCGCCGCCGGCACGGCTTGGCCGCATCCGCTGGTGCACCGATAAAACCTTTTTATAATCACTGCGGTCATGCATCTCTGCGCGGCACGCCAGCGCGCAGCGATCGATCATTGCGCGGCGGCGGCTCGGTGCGCCGTTCGTTTTGCCGGACGATTATCAAAACTCTGGATCGAATTCGTTCAG
>DATKFK010000576.1:0-6294 GCA_035544375.1 Thermoanaerobaculia bacterium | reverse complement strand
CGATGTCCGAGAAGACGTAGGTGTCTTCGTCCAGCGGCGAGCCGTGGCAGATGGCGAGCCCGTCGGCAACCGCGAGCGGCCCTTCCGGGAGCTCCCGCACGTAGCGCAGGTTGACGCCGGTGAGCCGCTCGGCGGTCCATTGCGCGGCGGCCAGCGCGGTCTGGTTGAAGTTGGTGCCCGGGTCGAGGCCGGCGGCCACCTTGTCGTGGTTGCCGCGCACCGCCACCAGCCGCGGCGCCAGCCGGCGCACCGCCTCGACCACCTGGTTCGGCGCGGCGCCGTAGCCCACCAGGTCGCCGAGCACCAGGACGGCGTCGAACCGCTTGCGCCGCGCCCGCCTGAGGACGACCTCGAAGGCGTCCCAGTTGGCGTGCATGTCGGAAAGGATCAGGTAGCGCACCGCCGCTCCCGCAGCAGCAAGCCGATCCTCGCCGCCACCTCCTCGGGCGCCTCGCCCGGAGAGACATCCACCGTCAGGTCCGCCTTGCGATACACCGGCAGGCGCTCGCGGTAGAGCGCCAGCACCTGGGCCTCCTCGCGGAACAGCGGCCGATCCGCCTTGCCCAGCGCGCCGATGCGCTCGACGATGGTGGCGAACGACGGGTTCAGCCAGACCGACAGGCCGGCGTCGCGCACCAGCCTGGCGCCGAGCTCCGAGGTGAGCGTGCCGCCGCCGGTGGCGATCACCGCGTCGCCCCTGCCCACGACCGACTGCAGCGCCTCCAGCTCGAGCCGCCGGAACCGCGGTTCGCCCTGGCGCTCGACGATCTCCCGCACCGTGGTGCCCGCCAGCCGCTCGATTTCGTGGTCGAGGTCGACGAACGGCAGCTCGAGCAGCCCCGCCAGGAGCTGCCCCACCGTCGTCTTGCCTGCGCCCATGAACCCGGTCATGAAGATCCGCATGCTCCGCCTTCGCTCTCGACGTTGCTTGCCCGCTTCTCCCCGAACGCCGCCGCCGCCGCGGCCAGCCGCCGGCAGCTCGTGCGCACGTCGCCGCGGCAGGCGGCGCCGAGCGCCACCACCGCGTCGGCGCCCGCCGCCAGCACCGCCCCGACCCGGGAGGCATCGATCCCGCCGATCGCCAGCAGCGGCTTGGCGGTCCGCGACCGCGCCCAGCCGACGAACTCCAGTCCGATCGCCGGCTCGGGCGGCAGGGGCGGACCGGACGGACCGTGGCGATAAGAGGGTTCGGAGCGGGTCTTGCCCGTGGTCGGGAAGACCGGCCCGACCGCGATCAGGTCCACCTCCGGGTCGGCATCGGCGGCGATGAGCTGGAGCTCATTATGCGTGGACTGGCCGATCCAAAGCGAATTTCCGATCGCACGCCGCGCCGCTGCCGGCGGCAGGTCGGACTGCCCGACGTGCAAGCCGCGGACTCCGGCCGCGCCGAACAGCGCGGCGAGGTCGGCCCGGTCGTCCAGCCACAGGTCGGCGCCGCTGCCTTCGAGCGCGCGGCAGCTGGCCTCGACCGCCTCGTGCCACTGGCGGCCGGTCCAGCGCTTGGCGCGGATCTGGATGGAGCGCACCCCGGCGGCCGCCATCTCGGCCACCGCGGCGGCCACCGGCAGGGGTGCCAGGGCCATGGCGTCGGCGATGGCGTAGATCGGCCCCGGCTGCGGCCGCCCGCGAACGCTCATCCGGCCTGCGCTTGCCGCTTCACGAAGCCTTCCAGGAAGCGTGTCGAGAGCCGGCCGGCGATGAGCTCCGGATCGCGAAGGATCCGCTTGTGCAGCGGGATGGAGGTGTGGATGCCTTCGACCACGAAGAAGTCGAGGGCGCGCGACATGCGGGCGATGGCTTCCGGGCGGGTCCGGTCGTGAACGATCAGCTTGGCCACCAGCGAGTCGTAGTACGGCGGGATGACGTAGTCCTCGTAGGCGTGGGTATCGACGCGGGTGCCGGGCCCGCCGGGCGGGTGGAAGGTCTTGAGCTTGCCCGGGCTGGGCACGAACGTTTCGGGGTGCTCGGCGTTGATCCGGCATTCGATGGCATGGCCGCGCGCCGCAAGGCCGCTGGCCAGGGTCAGCGGCTGGCCGGCGGCCACCTGGATCTGCAGCTTCACCAGGTCGATGCCGGTCACCATCTCGGTGACCGGGTGCTCGACCTGGATGCGGGTGTTCATCTCCATGAAATAGTAGGAGCCGTCGGCGTCGAGGAGGAACTCGATGGTGCCGGCGTTTTCGTAGCGCACCGCCTCGCACAGGCGGACCGCCGCGGCGCCCATCTCCTCGCGCAGCTCGGGCGTCAGGGCCGGCGAGGGCGATTCCTCGATCAGCTTCTGGTGACGGCGCTGGATCGAGCACTCGCGCTCGCCCAGGTGGATCACCTTGCCGTGCAGGTCGCCGAAGACCTGGAACTCGATGTGCCGCGGCTCGACCAGGTACTTCTCGAGGTAGATCCTGCCGTCGCCGAAGGCCTTCTGGGCCTCCTCGCCGGCGGTCGCGAGCTGGCCCTCCATCTCGCTTTCCGCGGCGACGATGCGCATGCCGCGGCCGCCGCCCCCGGCCGCCGCCTTCAAGATCACCGGGTAGCCGATCTCGGCGGCCAGGGCGCGGGCCTCGTCGGCGCCGGCCAGCGGCTCGCGGCTGCCCGGCAGCACCGGCACGCCCGCGGCGGTCGCCGCCTGGCGGGCCTGCGCCTTGTCGCCCATGGCGCGGATGACCTCCGGTCGCGGACCGATCCAGGCCAGCCGGCATTCCTTCAACACCTCGGCGAAATGGGCGTTCTCGGCCAGGAAGCCGTAGCCGGGGTGCACGGCGTCGGCGCCGGTGATCTCGGCCGCCGAGATGATGCTCGAGATGTTGAGATAGCTGGCCGCCGACGGCGGCGGGCCGATGCACACGTCCTCGTCGGCGTAGGTCACGTGCAGGCTGTCGCGGTCCGCGGTGGAGCATACGGCGACCGTCTGGATGCCGAGCTCCCGGCATGCCTGGATGATCCGCAGGGCGATCTCGCCGCGGTTGGCGATGAGGATCTTCTTGAACATGCGTGGGCGTCAGCCGGCGGCGGGCTGCGGCTCGGCGTTACTGAGTGGCCTGGATGGCGAACAGCGGCTCCCCGAACTCGACCGCCTGGGCGTTTTGGGGATAGACCTCGACGACCGTGCCGTCGACGTCGCATTCGATCTCGTTCATCAGCTTCATCGCCTCGATGATACACATCACCTGCCCCCTGCGGACGCGCGACCCGACCTCGACGAACGGGCTGGCGTCCGGCGAGGGGGCGCGGTAGAAGGTGCCGACGATCGGGGAGGTGAGGATGTGTTGCTCCCGGGAGGCGCCGGCGGTACCGCCCGCCGTGCCGGCGGCGCCCGGGCTCGACGCCCCCGGCGCCGCCGCTTCCCCGGCATGCACGGGCAGCCCGGGGAGCGGCGCCGCGGCGGCCGCCGCCGGCAGCGGCAGGGCCGTCAGGCCGGGCTCGCCCGCCAGGCCGGCGAGGCCGGCGATACCGGAGCCGGGGGCGGCCGGCGACGACTGGCCGGCCGCGGCGGACGGCAAGCCGCCGGCGGCAGCGGGCGCGGGCGCGTAGCCATCGACCTTGAAGCGGAAGCCGGAGCGCTCGACCTCGAGGCCGGCCAGGCGATGGCGCGCCACCAGCTCGACCAGCTCCTTCATCTGCTCGAATGTCAACAATGCATCCCCCTCCGACTCGAACGGCTCAAAGCAGATCCTGTTCCAGCGCCAGGCGAGCCCGCCGCAGCTCGAAGCGAGCGCGGCCGTAGTTGCCGTCGGGTCCCAGCACCAGGAGCAGGTAGTAGTCCTGGGTCACCACGCTGACGATCAGCGTCAGGCGGTCGGTGAGCACCGACAGCTGCTGCACGTCGCCGACCGCCAGCTCGCGGTGGTTGTCGCCGATCGAGCGCGCCTGGGAGACGAGCTCCGCGGCCAGCACCTCGATGTCCAGGTCGGGGTCCGAGCTCACCGATTCGACCGGGATGCCGTCCTTGGCCACCAGCGACAACGCCAGAACGCCGCCGATGCGGTCGCTGATGCGGCTCAGCTGCTCAAGGAACATGAGGGCTCCTCGGCTGCCGCAGGCGCGCCAGGTAGCTTTGCAAGAGATACGCCCTGCGCACCTTGCGCGGGGCGTGCGGATCTTGGAGGCCGGCGAGCAACTGGGCGCTCAGAACGCCGGCGGACAATGCGGCCGGGACCGGTGCCGGGGCCCGCGGCGCTGCCTCCACCGGCTCGGAGGCCGGCGCCGGGGCGGCGGCCGAGACCGGCATGGCGGCCGGGGCCGCCGCAGAGACCGGGATCGGCTCGGAGGCCAGGGTCGGCTCGGAGGTCGGGGCCGATGGGGACGTCGGGGCCGGCGCGGAAGCTGGGGCCATCTCGGAGGTTGGTGCCACTTCGGAGGCCGGGGCCACTTCCGAGGTCGGGGCCAGTTCGGAGGGCGGGGCCGGCGCGGAGGTCAGGACCGGCGCGACCGGCGCAGGGACGGCGGGTGCCGGCGGGACCGGTGCCGGCGAGGCCGGCGAGGGGGCTGCCGCGGCGGGAGCCAGGAATGCCAGCCGGGACATCCCCTCCCGAGCCGCGGTATTGCCCGGCTCGCGGTGCAGCACCTCGGTAAAGATCCGTTCCGCCTCCTCGAGGTGTCCCTGTCGCATGTACAGCTCGGCCAGGGTGACGGTCGCGGTGGCGGCCATTGCCGGTGCCGGCAGCGACCGTGGCAGAGGCGCCACGTCGTGCGTGGCCGCCGCGGCGGGCTCGCCGGCCGTGGCCGGGTGCTCGGCGGCCGCCGCCGGGTGCTCGCCGGCGACAGCGGGCTCGCCCGCGGCGGCAGGCTCGCCCAGGGCGGCAACAACGGCGGCAGCCGGTTCTTCGGCGGCTCTCGCCGCGGTAGGCACCGCCGCGGCCGGCGTCGCCGTCGCCTTCTCCAGGGCGGCGGCGAGGTCCTCGAAGTAGAAGATCCGCCCCGTCGTGAAGCCCGCCAGGTAGAGCCTGCGGCTCTCTTCAGGCGCCGGGTCCGGGAAAGGCTCCGCGCCGTTGCCCTCGCTCCGCCCCCGCGGGAAGGGAGGGATGGCAGCGCCGGCAGCGCCGATCGTACCTGGAGCGCTGGCAGTGCTCGGGGCGCTGGGACTGTTTGAAGCGCTGGCAGTGCTTGGAGCGCTGGGAATGCTCGAAGTGCTCGGGCTGCTCGGAGCGCTCGCACTGCTTCCGATGCTCGGGATGCTTGGAGCCAGGGGCAGGGTCTCCGGCAGCACCCCGAGATCGAAGAGGTCGTCCTCGGCGGCGGCGGCGCGGGGAGGTGCCGCCGGCCCGAGGTCGAACACTTCGGCTGCCGGCGTCTCGGTAGGATCCATGCGCGACCTCTCTGCCGGCTCCTCCGGGCGCGGCCCATCCGCTTGCCGGGGAGGACGGCTCATCGCCACGACCCGCCGGCGCAGCTCTTCGATCTCCGGGTCGCTGTCGTTGAGCAGGCTGTAAAGATCGAGCCGCTGGCCCGCACGCTCGGGCTCGCTGGTCTCTAGGTAGGCCCGGACCAGCAGCTTGTTGGCCACCATCTGCGTCGCGTCCTGCTGGACGACGCGCTCGAGCACGCCGCGCGCCTTCTCGGCGTCGCCAAGCTCGAGCAGGCACCGCCCCTTCGCCACCAGCGCCGAGAGGTATCCAGGGTGCTCCTTGAGGCCGCTGTCCAGCACCTCCAGGGCGTCCTGGACCCGGCCCAGGTGGCGGTATTCCTCGGCGAGCTGCAGGAAGATCCGCGACGACGGGTCACCCTGCCAGCGTGTACGCAGCTGGGTGAGTCGATCCGGGAACCCGTCGCTCATGCAGCGCGGCCCCCGTGGGAGCCCCGGGGGCGGCGAGACAGGCGAGTCGAATCCAGGGCGGCGGGCAAAGTGGCCGCATTATAGCAGGCAAGGCCGGCCCGAAGGCCCTTTCCGCCAATGCCGGCCACTACTTAGAGCCCACCGCCCGCGGTGACCCGAGCCACGAAACAGGTGCCGGTAGCAGGCGAGCGAGGACTACTCGAAGCGTCCATCGGGTCGCCCCCCGCAACCCCTCGTTCCCCTTCCCTCCCCTCCGGGGGGGAAGGGGACGCCCCCTCCCCTTCGCTTCGGCTAACCGTTTCGTCTTCGGCGGGCGGCCCGCGGGACGGCCCGCCTGCTAGGGAGTGATCGTGATCGTGGTCGTGCCGCTGACCAGCGCGCCTCCGACGCCGGGCGACTGGGCGGTGACGGTGATCCCCGTGGTGCCGGCGGGCACCGAGGCGACGGTCAACGTGCTCGTGGCAGCGTGACCGGCATTCGGATCCGTCTGCGCGCTGGTCGGCTTCACGGTGCCGAGTGTGGTG